>DAOWAQ010000039.1 GCA_030634505.1 Calditrichia bacterium | reverse complement strand
GGAATTGATCAGGATAAAGACGCCATTTTCAATGCGAGAAAAAGACTATCAAAGTTTGAACAAGTTCAGTTAGTTCAGGACAATTTTAAGAATTTATCACAAATTTTATTGGAACTTAAAATAGATAAAATTGATGGTTTATTGTTAGACCTGGGAGTTTCTTCATTTCAAATTGATTCAGAAAAAAGAGGTTTCTCATATAACGTTGATACTGAATTAGATATGAGAATGAATCAAAATGATACTCAAACAGCCGCTGATATTTTAAATGAGTATAGTAAAGAGGAATTGACAAATATATTCTTTAAATATGGTGAAGAGAAAAAATCAAGGTTAATTGTAAATTTAATAATTAAGGAGCGGGGAAAAGAATTATTTAAATCAACTTTCCAATTGAGGAAAATAATTGAAAAGGTAGTAAACCCAAAATATAGAATAAAAAGTTTATCAAGAATATTTCAAGCATTAAGAATTGAAGTAAACAATGAATTGGGAAGCCTGAATTTGGTTTTAGATGATTCACTGAAAAGATTAAAGAAAGGTGGTCGACTGGTAGTAATTTCATATCATTCTTTAGAAGACAGAATGGTGAAACGATTTCTTAAATATTGGGAAAATCCATGTACCTGTCCGAAAGAATTGCCTGTATGTGGTTGTGGGAAAACAGCAGATATAAAAATTTTAACCAAAAAAGCAATAAAAGCATCTTCTGCAGAGGTAAATGAAAATAGACGTGCTAGAAGCGCATTGTTAAGAGTAGGGGAAAAACTATGAATAATAAACAAGATTCACCTTTTTATGTAATGTTGAAAATAATTTCATGGCCGTTCAAATCGTTTTTTAGAATATTAATTGTTGTGATTACTGTGGGTCTTTACATATATCAGGCCGTTGCAATAGATGAATTGGCCAGAGAGATCAGAACATTGGAAGGAAAACACAGGCAATTGGAAAATGATAAAGCGAATTTTGAGGTTCAAATAGAACAGTTAACCAATATTAATCGTATCGAAAATCTTGCAAAGGAAAAATTTGGTCTTATTAATGGTGGTAACCAAATAGAAAATTTAGTTATAAAAAAATATGAAAAAGAAACTAAACTGATTGAAAATGAATCAATCCAACTGGCCGGGGTAAAATAGTTTGAAGCAACCAAAATCATCGAAAATACATTTTGGCAGAGTATATTATTTAGTTGCCGGGATTATACTATTTTGGGCGTTTCTCGAGGTAAGACTTTATCAGGTTCAGATGAAAAACCATGAATACTATACTAAAATAAGTTTAAACCAGGTAGAAAAAAAAATAACTATTCCAGCAAGCCGTGGAATTATTTATGATCGTAACAATGTACAGCTTGCTACAAATCTGATTCATTATGACTTAGGGGTTGATAAAAAGAACTTAAAAAATCCCAATGAATTAGCGAAATCATTTGGTAAAGTTTTTAGAAAAAGTAAAACATATTATCAGAATAAAATAAGAAAAGGTTCAGGTTTTATTTACTTAGAGAGAAAAGTATCTGAAAAAAACATGAAATTGATAAATGGTATTGATGAACCGGGTTTGGTAAAACTAAAAAACTATAGGCGCTTTTATCCCTTTGCTGATTATTGCAGTCAAATAATAGGGTTTACTGATGTTGATGATAAAGGCGCCAGCGGAATCGAACTACAATATCAGGATAATCTTAAAGGTAAAAGTGGCTGGACAATTTTACAGGTTGATGCCAAGCGAAGATTCTCTTATAGCGCAGAACACCCGATCATTGAACCTGAAAGTGGTGCAAATATTCAGCTAACGATAGATAAGAATTACCAGAGCATTGTAGCTGAAAATTTAAAAATAGGTGTAAAAAAATATAATGCAAAAAGTGGGATTGGTGTTTTAATGAAACCTCAGACCGGTGAAATACTTGCAATGTGTGCCTATCCTGCTTTTAATCCAAATTATCCATCGCAATCAAAACCTGAACATCGAAGAAACAGATTTATTTCTGATGTTTTTGAACCGGGGTCAACATTTAAATTGTTTCCTGTTGCTGCTTTGCTACAGGAAGGAATTAAAAAATCAGATGATATAGTCTATTGTGAAAATGGCAGTTATAAATACCATGATCATACTGTCAAGGATTCTAAAAAATATGGATGGCTGTCTTTACAAAGGGTATTTGAAAATTCTTCAAATATTGGTATGGTTAAATTGGTTCAGGAATTACCAAGCAATATTTTCTACAGATATTTGAAGAATTTCAGTTTTGGTTCTGAAACAGGCATTAATTTGACAAATGAAAACTCAGGGTTGCTGGTGAAACCACAAAAATTTTCGGGTATATCAAAAGGAATGATGTCACATGGATATGAAATAGCAACAACCGCGCTTCAACTGACCAATGCATATTGTGCGGTGGTAAATGGTGGCGACTTAATGAGACCATATGTGGTAAATAAAATAATTTCATCGAATAAAGAAATCATAGAAAAAAATTCTTTTTTAAAAATACGACAGGTAATATCAGAAGATGTCGCAGAAGTATTAAAAAAATTTATGGTAGGTTCTGTAGAACGCGGAACCGGCAAGAAAGCTCAGATAGAAGGATTTAAAGTTGGCGGTAAAACAGGTACAGCGCAAAAATACGATCCTAAAATGAAGAAATATATCAGGGGTAAGTACTTTTCCTCTTTTATTGGTTTTGCACCATATGAAAACCCGGAATTTGTTTTAGCTGTTTTCCTGGATGAACCAACGCCAAAGTATTACGGTGGCGAGACTGCTGCTCAAATATTTAAATCTATAATGTCACATTTGTTAAAAGTTGCTCCGGGAATTGAAGATGAAGAAAATGAATATTATTTAACTGCCAATGAAAATGATGACATTCCGGATTTAAATGGTATGCATATATCAATAGCAACGGATGTATTAAAGTCTAGAAATATTGACTATGATATTTCAGGTGAAGGAGAATATGTAGTTTCCCAAAAATTAGATGATGACGAAGTTATACTGAAAATGGGGAATCCCGAGATAAGCGCTACAAAAATGCCGAATTTATATGGACTTACAATGAGGGAGGCATTAAAGAAAATTGATTTTTCCAAATTAAGAGTAAAAGTGGAAGGTATTGGAAAAGTTACCAAACAAACAATAAAAGCCGGAACTCATGTTAAGAAAACACAGGTTTTAACACTGAGTTGCAATAATTGAAAAATGCATGAAAACAAAATCTTTATATGATATTATTAGTCAAATAGTCGGGAAGACGAAAGAAGAATATAATAATATAATGATTCAGAATATTACTTACGACTCAAGAAAAGTAATTGAAGGTAGTTTATTTGTGGCTGTCAAAGGATTTAAGGTTGATGGTCATTCATTTTTAGAAGGAGCAGAAAAAAATGGAGCGGTCGCCGCTGTTGTTGAAAATAGAAATGAAACAATAACTATTCCTCAATTTATTGTTGAAAATAGTCGGCACAGTATGGCTCAGGTGGTAAAAGAATTTTATTCTCCCGAGCTGTCTCAGATTAGAACTGTAGGAATTACCGGTACTAATGGTAAAACAACAACAACATATTTAGTAAAAGCAGTTTTGGAAAGTGCCGGTTTATCTTCCGGGCTTATCGGAACGATTGAATATGATATTGGTGGTGAAAAGATTTCATCCTGGAACACAACACCTGAATCAACCGATTTGCTTGATATGATGTACTCCATGTATTTAAAGGGCCAAAAAGGTTGTGTAATGGAAGTATCCTCACACGGGCTTTCACTAAATCGTGTGGATAGTATTGATTTTGAAGTTGCTGTTTTTACCAATTTAAGTCATGACCACTTGGATTTTCATAAAGATATTGAGGATTATTTTTCTGCAAAACAGAAGTTGTTCCATTTATTAAAACCAAAAGGAGTAGCTGTTTTAAATGCGGATGATGAATATGGTCAAAGGTTAATAAGAGAATTACCTCAGGAACGTATTACTTTTGGATTGAATTCCAATGCACATGTGTATTCTAATAATTGGGGTAGTACATTAAATGGCTTAAGCATTAGTGTCACAACACCGGTGGGTAACCTACAAATCAATTCCCCATTAATCGGGCAATTTAACGTTGAAAACATTTTGGCGGCAGTTGCCGTTGGGTTAGCATTTAAATTTGATTTGAAAACTATAAAAAACGGAATTGAGAAAATAGAACGAATTCCCGGAAGATTAGAACCTCTTAAATTAAAAAATAATCGGGTAGGAGTGATTGACTATTCTCATACGCCTGATGCACTACAAAAAGCGTTACTGGAATTAAGTAAAATTAATAAAAACAAATTATGGGTTGTGTTCGGTTGTGGAGGAGATAGGGATAAAAGAAAAAGACCTGTAATGGGGAAAATTGCAGAAGATTATGCTACAAAAGTTATAATCACTTCAGACAATCCGCGTAGTGAAAATTCTGGTAGAATAATAGAAGATATTTTGGAAGGTATTTCAACAAAAGAAAATGTAGTAGTAGAACCGGATAGAAAATTAGCGATTGAATATGCATTAAAAAATTCAGAATCAAATGACATTATTTTGGTGGCCGGTAAAGGACATGAAACATACCAAGAAATAAATGGAATAAAACATCCCTTTGATGACCGTCTGATTATTGAGGAATTAGATCAATGAAATATATCAGTCTGGCCGATTTCGAAAAGTTGCAAAATACGAAATTCGTTAATTACAATTATAATGAAAAAGCCAACAACTATGTTCGCGGTATTTCAATTGATAGTCGTAGTTTAAAAAGTGGTGATATATTTTGGGCAATAAAAGGTGACAAGTTTGATGGTCATAATTATGTAGTAGATTCCATAAAAAAAGGCGCCTCAGCATTAGTAATTGAAGATGCATTTGCGACAAAATATAAAACGTTAGATATACCTGTAATAGTTGTTGACGATACTTTATCAGCACTGCAGAATTTTTCCTCTTTTCACAGGCGGAAATATAATATACCTCTTATTGGGATTACAGGCACGAATGGTAAAACGACAACCAAAGAAATGATAAACTGGATACTTCAAGCAAAATATAATGTTTTAAAAACGAAGGGAAATTTTAACAATTTAATTGGTGTACCATTAACGCTATTTAATTTAAAATCTGATCACCAGATTGCAATAATTGAAATGGGAACTAATCAGCCCGGAGAAATTGAACAACTCGTAACAATTTCTAACCCAAACTCGGCTTTAATTACAAATATTGGCAGAGGGCATTTACAAAATTTTTCGTCTATTGATGCATTGGCAGAGGAGAAATCAAGTTTGTTCAAGGGTATTAATAACAGAGGTAATATATTTCTAAATTTGGATGATCCCCGACTACCCAAATTCAAATACAGGAAAAATACATTGTGGTCTTATAGTTTAAATAAAAATAAAAAAGCACGGGTATCTGGAGAATTAATCGAATTAGACAAACAGGGAATGGGATACTGGAAATTGAATAACAGGGTGAAAATAAAGATGAAAACCCCGGGATCGCATCATGTGCAAAACGCTCTGGCTGCCAGTACGGTTGCATTACAATTCGGATTCAATGAAAAAGAGATTAAGGAAGCTTTAGAAGAATACACAGCATATGATAAACGAATGCAATTAGTTCAAAGTGCCGGAGTATCATTTATAAATGATAGTTACAATGCAAATCCTGATTCCTTTTTACCGGCGTTAAGTACTTTACAACATATTGCTGATAAAAACAATGGCAGAAAAATAGTTGTAATGGGAGACATGCTGGAGTTAGGATTAGAAAGCGAAAATATTCATTATGATTTAATAATAAGTATGATGGATTATAATATTAGTGGGATTTTCACAATTGGTAAATATTGTGATTTAGTGGTACATGAATTAAAACAAAAGGGATATGACAATATTTTCTGGTTTAAACGTCATGAAGATCTTGCAAAATCATTAAAGAATTTTTTAAAGAAAGGTGATTTTTGTCTGTTAAAGGGATCAAGAGGTATGCAAATGGAAAAAGTTCTGGGTTATCTTTGATTTTCACATATGATATATAAAATTAACTGAGATTATTATGCTTTCTGAATTTTTATTTCAATTTAAAGATTATTTTTTTGGATTTAATGTATTTCGATACATTACTGTAAAATCTGCCCTGGCAGCCATGACGGCGCTGATTTTTAGCATGATTGTTGGTCCGAAAATAATACGGTTACTGAAAAAATATCAGATAGGTGAAACAATCAGGATAGAAGGTCCGGAATCCCACCAGGTTAAAAAAGGTACTCCAACTATGGGCGGATTGATAATTCTGGTTTCCATATTTGTTGGCGTAGTTCTTTGGGCCGATATTACAAACGTCTATATCATTTTGATTCTTGTAGCGACAATGGCAATGGGTATTGTAGGATTTGTTGATGACTATTTAAAGTCTGTCAAAAAGATGAAAAAGGGTTTGATTAGCAGGTACAAATTGGCAGGGCAAATTATAACGGGATTGGTTATAGGATTAGTAATTTATTATTCAGCAGCATTCGATGGATTGCATACAAATACAAGTATTCCGTTCTTTAAAAACCTGGAAATTGATTTTGGTTACTTCTATATCATTGTAATAATTTTTGTAATTACAGCCACTTCCAATGCAGTGAATTTAACGGATGGACTTGACGGACTTGCGGCAGGTATGACGGCAATTGCATTTCTGGCATTTGGCGGAATGGCGTATATTTCCGGAAATGTAAATTTTAGTAATTATTTAAATATTATCTATTTACCAGGCAGCGGTGAACTAACTGTTTATTGCATGGCAATATTTGGCGCGGCGATGGGATTCCTTTGGTACAATACTTATCCGGCACAGGTTTTTATGGGGGATACAGGCTCGCTGGCTTTGGGAAGCGCGCTTGGCGCAGTGGCAATTCTTTTAAAGAAAGAATTATTACTGGTAATTATTGGCGGTGTGTTTGCGGTTGAGGTTTTGTCAGTTATTATTCAAACCACCTATTTTAAGTATACACGTAAAAAACATGGTGAAGGTAAAAGAATATTTAAAATGGCGCCTCTTCATCATCATTTTGAATTAAAAGGCTGGCATGAATCAAAAGTGGTTGTAAGATTTTGGATTATAGGAATCCTGTTAGCTTTATTTAGCCTGACAACATTTAAAACACAATAAAAATAAATTCCCCCTTCGAAAAGGGGGTTAGGGGGATGTGAAAATCGACACGAAGAAAATAACATGGTCTTAGTTTATAACAAACAGATATAATAAATGACAGAAGTAAAAAATAAAAATATTACCATTTTGGGTGCTGCCAGGAGTGGAATAGCCGCGGCTGATCTGTTATCAAAACTAAAAGCTAAAGTGTTTGTTAGTGATAATGCGAATGGAGAAAGGAAAGTTAAGGAACAAAATATATTAAAGGGGCTTGGGATACCCTTTGAATTTGGTAAACATTCAGATAGAGTTTTTGAAGCTGATTTTGTAGTATTAAGTCCGGGAATACCTGTTGCATCGGCGATTGTACAAAAAATTATGAGTAAAAATATTCCGATATATTCGGAAATAGAAATTGCCGGCTGGTATTGTAAATCACCTTTGATTGCTATAACAGGATCCAATGGGAAAACGACAACAACAACATTGATTGGGGAAATGTTAAAAACGGAGCAGCCAAAAAGGATACAAGCAGGAAATATTGGTGATCCATTTGCTTCGCAGGTATTAAATAGTATTGAAGATAATTGGGCAGTTATAGAAGTATCAAGCTTTCAGCTGGAGACAATAGATGGGTTCCATCCTAAAGTTGCGGTTATTTTAAATTTGGCGCCCAACCATCTCGACAGATATGATGGAAGTTTTGAAAAATATGTAAGAGCTAAACTTAGAATACTTAGAAATTTAAATAAAAACGATTTTATTATTTATAATTTAGATGACAATTTATTAGTTGAAAAAATAAAACAATTTGAGTCAAAAAAGATTTCATTTTCATCCAATGATAAAACTGCAAATGCATATTTACATGATTCTGAGTTGATACTTGAAAATGAATTTTTAATTAACACAGAAGACATAAAGCTAAATGGTATCCATAATTATATGAATATTATGGCGGCTTCATTGGCATCTCAGATTGCAGGAATCTCAAATGAATCTATTCAGAAAGTACTCAAAGAATTTATAGGTGTGGAACACAGACTCGAGCTTGTAAAGGAATTAAATGGTAGTTGTTATGTAAATGATTCGAAAGCAACTACAATAGAATCTTTAGCAGTAGCATTGCAAAGTTTTAAAAATCCTATAGTGTTGATAGCCGGCGGTAAAGACAAAGGGAGCGATTTCTCAAAAATAAATAATCTAATCGAGAAGTCTATAAGAGAAATAATCTTGATTGGTAATGCCAAAGGAAAGATATCAAAAAGCTGGGCCTCAATTAAACCTGTTCATTTTGCCGATACACTTGAAAATGCAGTGCAACTAGCGACAAAAATAGCACATGAAAAAGATACTGTTTTGCTTTCTCCGGCATGTGCCAGTTTTGATATGTTTGAAGATTATGAAGATAGAGGAAAACAGTTCAAAAATATTGTAAATGGTTTGAGTTAATTATGGCGAAAAGAAAAAACGATGGAATTTTAGTTGGTGCAGTAACTGTGCTTTTAGCATTTGGAATGATAATGGTATTCAGTGCCAGCGCTGCAGTAGCAAATGAAAATTACGGATCTCCTTTGTATTTTTTTGTAAAACAAATTCTATGGGGTTTTGTATGTTTTATCGCAATATTTGTTTTTTCAAGATATGATTACAATAATTTTGCTAAAAAAGGATTTCCAATAGCTGGCGTTATCATAGCTATTGCTCTTTTGATTGCAGTGTTAATGTGGGGGAACGTAATTAATAATGCCAGACGCTGGTTCGTTTTCGGATTTATAAGTTTTCAACCTTCTGAAATGGCAAAACTAATCGCCATTATTTATTTTGCTGATATATTCTCTAGAAAAAGTGGACAATTGAGAGACTGGAAACAGGGATTGTTACCTCATGCTATAATTTTTTTATTAATTCTGATACCCATTTATCTTGAACCGGATTTAAGCACAACATTGATGATAGTATTAATTATATCAACAATGGCATTTTTGAGTAATATTAGATTTAAACATGTTTTAGCAAGTACAATATTATTAGTTCCCGCAATTCTTTTGAAAGCTAGCCTTACCAGTGTACAAAATTCACGTATTAGTGATTGGATAACAAATTTATCAAATCCCTTGGGATCAAGTTATCAAATCAGACAATCATTAATTGGACTGGGTAGAGGTGGTATTGCTGGAACAGGGTTAGGAGCAAGTAAACAAAAATACCATTTTTTACCTGAATCACATACTGATTTTGTCTTTTCAATTATCGGAGAAGAGTTTGGATTCATCGGGACAACGATAATCTTAATTTTGTTTTTGGTAATACTCTGGAGAGGAATCGCTATTGCCCGTCGTGCAAAAAATCCATTTGGACAATTTCTGGCTGTAGGATTAACCATGAGTCTTGTTTTATATGCCTTGATTAATGCCGGTGTTGTTACAATGTTACTTCCGACTACAGGTTTGCCGATGCCGTTTTTAAGTTATGGAGGATCATCTTTATTATTTGTCGGCGTCACTGTAGGTATATTGATAAATATATCAAAACAAGCTCATTTAAAAAGTTTTGAAGAACGAATTGCGGATATCAGGGAAAAACAACACGATTTACGTCATACATTAATAATGTCAAAATGATAGATAACGAAATTAGAATAATATTTGCGGGAGGTGGAACCGGGGGGCATGTTTTTCCGGCAATATATCTTGCAAATTATTTCAAAAAACATTGGAAAGCTAATTGTCTTTTCATAGGCACGAAAAAGGGAATTGAAAGTCGAAAAGTTCCGCAAGCGGGATTTATTGTAAAACATATTTGGATAAGTGGGTTTCATAGGAGGTTTGATTTAAGAAACTTATTATTTCCATTAAAACTGATTGTCAGTTTATGGCAGAGTAAAAAAGAAATCAAAGCATTTAAACCAAATTTAGTTATTGGCACAGGGGGATATGTATCAGGACCGGTTCTTTACCAGGCAGCTAAAATGAATATTACAACAATAATTCAGGAGCAAAATAGTTATCCGGGGATTACAACCAGGATATTATCATCAAAAGTTGATCATGTATTTGTCGCTTATGAAGAAGCAATTAAATTCCTGAAAGATAAATCTAACTGCTCGGTTATTGGAAATCCTGTAAGGCAAAATCTCAGACATGTTGATAAAAAAATAGCAATTAATTTTTTTGGTTTAAATAAAAAAGCAGTAACTATTTTGGTTTTTGGAGGCAGTCAGGGTTCGAGAAATTTAAATAAAGCAATTGAT
>DAOWAQ010000413.1 GCA_030634505.1 Calditrichia bacterium | reverse complement strand
CCACCATACATTTTGTCTCTTTTCTTTTGAACCACCGGATCGGCGAAGTACTGGTCAGATGTCATTTTTCTATCAATAATACCTTTGGGCGTGATTTCAATTACCCGATTTGCAACAGAACTGTTTAATTCATGGTCATGCGAACCGAATAGAATTACTTCAGCATATCTTTTCAAACCATCATTCAATGCGGTGATCGCCTCAAGATCGAGATGGCTTGCCGGCTCATCAAAGATTTGTACATTGGCAGCGGAAAGCATTGAACGGGAAAGCATACAACGCATTTTTTCTCCACCGGAAAGGACATTTACATTTTTCAATGCCTCATCTCCGGAGAAAAGCATCCTGCCCAGAAATCCCCGAATGAATGATTCATCGGTATCACTTTTGGAATATTGACGCAACCAGTCTATTAGATTTTTTTTACTGTCAAAAAATTTAGAATTATCCCGCGGCATATAACTTGTGGTAATAGTAACTCCCCACTCATAGGTCCCGCTATCCGCTTCTATGTTGCCGGAAATAATATCAAAAAGAGCAGTCTTGCTATTGTTGTTTAACCCGATAAAAACAATCTTGTCTCCTCCATTGACAGTAAACGTAACATCTTTTAATAGTTGTTCACCATCAACTGTTTTATTCAAATCCGTTACTTCAAGAATATTATTGCCACATTTACGATCCGCTTTAAATCCAACCCAGGGACGTTTTCTGGACGATGTGGGCATATCTTCAATCGTCATTTTTTCTACCAATTTCTTCCGTGAAGTTGCCT
The DNA here is from genome assembly GCA_030634505.1 of Calditrichia bacterium. Taxonomy (GTDB): domain Bacteria; phylum Calditrichota; class Calditrichia; order JAJRVZ01; family JAJRVZ01; genus DAOWAQ01. The sequence continues at coordinate 1,848 of DAOWAQ010000413.1, read as the reverse complement.
GGCGTGCTTTTGAAGCATTGGCAGAAAATCGCGAAATAAATTCCTGAAGGTCTTTTATTTTTTCATCCCGTTTACGCTTAGCATCTTTAAATTGTTGAACAGCAAGCTGACTGCTATGGTACCAAAAATCATAGTTTCCGGCATATATTTTAATTGTTTTAAAATCGATATCCGCAATGTGGGTACAAACTTTATTGAGAAAGTGTCGATCATGGCTTACCACAATAACCGTATTTTTAAAATTATAAAGAAACTCTTCTAACCAGGTGATAGATTCAAGATCGAGGTGGTTGGTAGGTTCATCCAGCAGCAGGATATCCGGATTTCCAAACAATGCTTGAACCAATAACACACGTACCTTGACGCCGCCATCAAGAGATTTCATTGGAGTATCAAACATATCAGCGGTTATGCCTAGCCCGTCCAAAAGTTTACCGGCATCCGACTCAGCTTCGTAGCCGTCAAATTTAGCCATGTCACCATAAATTTCAGACATGCGCATGCCTTCGTCATCAGTGATATCTTCCTTCGCTTCCAGAATATCTTTTTCCTGCAGAAGTTCATATAATTCTTTATGACCCATCAGGGCAGTCTGCAAAACTGTATATTCATCGAATGCGAAATGGTCCTGGCGCAGCGTAGCTATACGTTTCCCTTTTGGTAAATGGATGTGTCCGGAACTGGCTTCCAATTCGCCCGAAAGAGCCTGTAAAAAAGTGGACTTGCCGGAGCCATTGGCGCCGATTAGCCCGTAACAATTTTCCTCTACAAATTTGATAGAGACGTCTTTAAATAAAACCTGTTTGCCAAATAAAATTGAAAGGTTGGTAGTTGAAATCATAAATGTACTTTCTTTATTTTTAATTTACATTTTGTTCTGTTAGATTTTGCTGCCGGAGTTTAGTCAATCTTGCTTAGCATTTCTATCTATTGTACAAAATGAATCTAAGGTTTGCTATACTTAAAGAAATAAAAACATTAAATATTGAGACTAAATAGAGCCTAAGAAGCAATTTTTCTTTTTTTTAAATCTGGTTCGTGTCTTATTCCTAATAATCCATCAATTGATATATCTTCTTCTATTGCTGGCCAAGTGATTCCATAACCTGATGCAGAAATAATAAAATTTTCAAGCTCAGATAGTGAAGCATTGGCTAAACGAGATGATATATCAGTTAAATTAAATGAAAAATCTTTTCCATCAATTCCTATAGCCATATTATCACTAAAAAATTTAATATAATCTATTTTATGGTGTGCTTTCATGAATCTTTCCTTTTTTGGAAGTTCTCCCATTCCTTCTCAATCAATTCAAAATATTCAAATATTATCTTTTTTACATTCCTTTTATCCGAACGGCTTAAATTATAAGAATATGCTTCCGCAATGTCAAAATTTTTTCTGTCAAGCCAGTATTTACATTCTTTGTCTCCTTTCTGGCAATGAATATGAATTGGTTCATTACCTTCATTGGAGTAAAAGAAAAATCTCCAGCCGTTAATTAGAAGAATAGTAGGCACTGTTTTCCTTGTTTTTCGATTAAGGTATTAATTTTTTAATTATTACGCAACCAAGAGAAAGTCTGGTGAATGAGTCAAAACGGATTTAAGTTGCAACAAAACGGGCTTCTATTTTACCCGCAAGCGCTTTTAAAAAAGTGGACTTGCCGGAGCCATTGGCGCCGATCAGCCCATAACAATTTTCTTCTACAAATTTGATGGATACTTCTTTAAATAAAATCTGTTTGCCAAATAAAATTGACAGGTTGGTTGTTGCAATCATAAATGGTACTTTCTATTATTACGAATTTAAAATGTGTTTTATTAAATTTTGATGTGGGAGTTTAGT
>DAOWAQ010000073.1 GCA_030634505.1 Calditrichia bacterium | reverse complement strand
TCTTTTCCGGTTCCACTTTCACCATAAATGAGGCAAGTTGAATTTCCATCCTCCGCTATTTTTCTTATCTTTTTAATCAGATTCTGAGTAACTTCTGACTGTCCAACAATTTTAAAATCATTATACTGTTGCTTTAAAGAATCTTTTAAAATTTTATTTTCAAATGCTATTTTTTCAAGATATCTTCGTTTTTCTAACAAATTATTAATTCGCACAACCAGCTCATCTGAGTTGAATCCTTTCGAAATGAAATCATCAGCTCCTGCATTCATAGCTTCGACAGCATTTTCTGCTGTATCAAAAGCAGTCATTGCCAACACAGAAGGATTGTAGCTTTGAGCATTTGCAACCCGCATTACTTCTAGTCCATTTTCAATTTTAGGCAGCATTAAATCACTTATAACCAAGTCTAACTCTTCCTTTTCTATAATTTCTGTAGCTTGTTCCACATCCGGCGCTGTATAAACCTGGAAACCGGGAACATCCTGCAAATTATATTCTATTCCTTTTAACATGGATATTTCATCATCAACAATCAGAATATTTGGCATTTATTTATTCCTTTTCTTTCAGATTAAATACTGTCGTATGGTGCTTTTTATTATCAGGTAAAATTATTGTAAAGGTTGATCCGCAGCCAATTTTACTTTCCACTTCAATAGTGCCGTGATGCATTAAAATGGTTTTTTTTACCATAGCCAACCCCAAACCATGTCCTTTTCCTTTGGATGAATAAAAGGGTCTGAAAATAGTATTAATTTGGTTCTTATCAATCCCCATACCATTGTCAGAAATTTTTATAATTATATTTTCGGATTTTTTTGTTTCAATAACTATTTTGCCTTCGATTTCAATAGATTCGATGGCATTATTAATAATATTTATTATTGCTCTGTAAAGTAGTTGATAATCTCCTATAATTTCTGTTTCAGATTCATCAAATCTTTTTTCAATCTCAATTCCTGGCAAATTAATTTCATTTAAAACATTATTAATTAGTTGATTTATTTTTATGGGTTGAGTATTCAATATTGTTGGTTTGGCAATATCCAAAGTTTTCTTTATAAAATCATCCAGCTTTTGAGACGCAAGCAATATTTCATTTGAATATTTTTTTAAATCATCATTTGTTGCTATTTTTTTGTTTAAACCTTCTGCTAGTAAATGAATTCCACTAATCGGATTTTTCAAGTCATGTATGATATATGCAGCAAATTCTCCCAACATTACAAAGTTTTCATTTGATATTTTCTCGTCTATCATGGACTTGAAAGAATCAGAAAGTTTATTTAGCGAATTTTTTAATTCTCCAAACTCATTATATTGATTAGTTTCAATTGCACCATCAAAATTGCCTTCACTATATTTATCAATTATGTTTGCCATTTCACGAAAGTGTTTTGTAACAGATTGCGAAATTAAATATGAAAAAAATATGCTTAATAAAATTGTTAAAACTCCAACCCAGAGAAGTGCCTCTTGTAAATAGTGTGCAGTTAATAATAAAGAAAATACTACAAGTGATACAAATCCTGTTACATAAAAGAAAAATTTATAATTCATCGGTAAATATTTTGTTGCTAGCGGACGACTTGTAATTTTCATTTCTTAAAAAATGTTGCTTTTGTATTGATTACATTATCAAAAATAAAATCAGTTAATTATGATGAAATTTATATATTCATTTCAAAAAATCAAAAAAGAACAATCAAACTGCTACAAAATAATATTGTTAGTTGTTTTATCTACTTCGATAAATACACAACTAAATGTAGTTAAGAACTCTATTAACAAATTTTAATTACTAATTAGCCTCAAATTTTATTATATTTTCAATCCAACCAGTAAAAATCCAAAAAGTATTAATCAAACCGGAGGTTTTTGACGCATGGATGTTCAAAGAGGACAATGGAGTTCAAGAATGGGATTTATATTTGCGGCAGCCGGTTCAGCCGTAGGGTTAGGCAATATTTGGAAATTTCCCTATATCACTGGTGAGAACGGCGGTGGTGTTTTTGTCTTGATTTACCTGGTTTGCATAATTGCCGTTGGTATACCAATCATGGTAGCCGAATTGCTGCTAGGACAAGGCTCTAAACAAAGTCCGGTTGGTGCTTTTGAACATTTCCACAAAAAGGGAAGTTCTTGGGGACTTGTGGGCTGGCTTGGTGTTGCTTCTGGCTTTGTAATACTCAGCTATTACAGTGTGGTTGCCGGCTGGGCCATGCATTACGTAAAACTATCGTTGCAGGGCTTCACTAATCTGGATACTGAAACTATTGGTAATACATTTAGCGGACTTTATGGTTCGGCCACTCAGAACATGTTTTGGCATACAGTCTTCATGTCTGTTACAATTATGGTAGTCATTGGAGGTGTTAAAAAAGGCATCGAAAAAACCTGTAATATCTTGATGCCGCTGCTTTTCCTGTTGTTGTTGTTTCTGGTAGGACGAGCTGTCTTTCTGCCCAATGATGGTTTTATGAAAGCTGTCGATTTCATCTTCATGCCACATTTTGAAAAACTAACTCCGCACGGTATTCTCGAAGCCCTTGGTCATGCATTTTTTACTTTGAGTCTTGGAATGGGCGCCATGTTGACCTATGGTTCCTATTTGAAATCTCGTAAGGAGGTACTAAAGAGCTCGATTGCCGTCAGCTTGTTGGATACGGTAATTGCTTTGCTGGCCTGCCTGATGATTTTTCCGGTTATTTTCGCATTTGGTTATGAAGCAGAGGCTGGTCCCGGACTTGTATTTAAAACTATTCCGATAGTTTTTTCGCAAATTGCCGGTGGTCAAATCTTATCGGTATTTTTCTTTCTTCTTTTAACTTTTGCCGCTCTTTCCAGTGCAATCAGCTTGTTGGAAGTAGTGACTGCAACCTTTATTGACAAATTGGATTGGCGGCGCAATAAAGCAGCTTTAATTTCCGGGATTGTAATTTTTGTATTCGGCATTCCTTCTGCATTATCAGGCTCAGGTAAAATATTTGGCGCCTGGGCGGATATCTTTGGTAAGAATTTTTTCGATTCGATGGACTATCTGGCTTCCAATTGGATGTTGCCTATCGGTGGTTTACTCACAGCAATTTATGTGGGATGGGTTATGCCTAAAGAAAAATTGGAATATTTCTTTGGCGCTGAATTTTATCCAGCCTGGATATTTAAAGTGTTTTATTTATTGATTCGATTTTTCTCACCGGTCTTGGTGCTTATTGTGCTGTTGTATAAAATCGATTTTATTTAGATGACTGATTTCCAAAAGTAAATACTCAGACATGGAATCTAGTATTGGTTTTAATTTGTTTGGATTATTTAACTAAGGAAAAATTGTATGGACTTTTTTGATATATTACTAAAATGGACAAGTAAATTAGATCTCCTCTTCTGGGGTCCCGGTATGATATCTCTTCTACTTCTTACAGGGATTTATCTGACAATACGTACAAAAGGATTACAATTTACTCATTTTTGGCATTCCCTAAAATTAGTGTTTTCCAAAGAATCACGATCAGAAAAGGGTCGTGGAGATATTTCACCTTTTGCCGCTCTAATGACTGCATTGGCTGCAACCGTTGGAAACGGAAACATAGCAGGCGTTGCCACTGCAATTGCTTTGGGAGGACCGGGTGCGCCTGTATATATGTGGATTGCCGGAATTTTTGGAATGGCAACAAAATATGCCGAAGGATTTTTAGGTGTTCAATACCGTGAGGTTGCTCCAAATGGTACAATGGCAGGTGGTCCAATGTATTATGTTAAAAACGGATTAAAAAATAAAAAATTCGGAAAAATTTTAGGAGCTACATTTGCAATTTGTGGAGCCATAGCCTGCTTGATCGGTACTGGGAATATGGCACAATCCAATTCAATGACGGCTTCTTTAGCAAATACATTTAATCAAGCTTTTCATGGTGGAGTTTCTGGTGAGTTAGCTCCAACTATTTATTACTTTATAATAGGTGTTTTGATTGCATTTTTGGTTGGAATAGTAATTATTGGAGGAATCAAAAAAATTGGGCATGTCTCAGAAAAATTGGTTCCGGCGATGATCTTTTTTTATATGTTTTTTGCCTCGTGGGTTATTTTAGCAAATTTTACCAGAATCCCTGAAGCATTCATGATTATTTTTAATTCAGCATTTGGATTCCAACCAATGGTGGGTGCCTCAGTTGGTTTAGCAATTCAGAATGGTGTAAGCCGCGGTTTGTTGTCTAATGAAGCCGGATTAGGTTCTGCGGCAATTGCTCAGGGAGCTTCAACATCGGAGGAACCAACCAAAAATGGCTTGATCGCTATGACGGGTGTATTTATTGATACTATACTTGTAAACTCAATGACAACATTAACAATAGTTTTAACGGGCGCTTATATGTTTACTCCTGCCTGGCAAGGATTGGGTGCAGAAAATAATATTACAAGTATACTGGTTACTCAAAAAGCATTTAATGCTGTTATTCCTTTTGGAATAGGGGGTACAATTATTGCGGTGGCATCTTTTGTTTTTGGCTATACAACATTGATAGGCTGGTCATATTATGGTGAAAAATGCATTGAGTATTTAGGTGGTGATAAAGTTATAATGCCTTATCGTTATTTATTCATAGTTTTTTTATTCCTAGGTGCGATTTTAACTCCCATAGCCGGCGACAGTTATGATTATTTAAATATAGTCTGGCATATCGGAAATATAGGTAATGCTCTCATGGCTTTTCCAAATCTTGTGGGATTATTATTTTTAGCGGGTGTTGTAGCAAAGATTACACAAGAAAAGCTAAAAAAGAGTTAATCTGAAGAATCAGTGATTAAGAAACAAAATATTAAACGGCAGTGGTTGTAGAAGTAATCAGTGATCGGTAATTAGTAATCAGTAGGAAATGGCAGTAAACAGTGGCTGTAACAATAACCAGAAACAAGTAACATGTAACCAAAACAATAATCAATCAAACAGGAGGATATTTATGCAAAGATTACTCATCTTAATATTATCATTGGCATTTGCTGTAATAATTAATGCAGCGGATGTTACCAAGTCGACGATCGAGGTAAAGGGTATGACTTGTGATGCATGTGTAGAAAAAGTAACAACAGCATTACAGCAAGTTGAAGGCGTCGAAAAGGTTTCTGTGGATTTAGAATCCGGACTAGCTACAGTAGAACACAATGGAGTGGAACTTGCTTCTTTAAATTCTGCAATTGTTAAAGCCGGTTTTAATACAGAATCTTCTGGTTTAAAAAAATATGAGTGCGATGAAATAAAAGAAAAAACCTGCTTTGGCGGTAATATGGAAAAATGTTGCAGTCAGGGTAAAAGTGTAAAAAAAGAGATCTGATCTGATATAATAATAATTATTATACAGATATAATATGAAGCGAAACTTTCGGGTTTCGCTTTTTTTTTGTAAAATGTACAGAATGACCATTTTAAAAAAATGACTTGGGAGATCATAAATGCAAATTGGAATTGTGGGGCTTCCTTTTTCAGGGAAATCGACATTGTTTGATACGTTATTATCACACAAATCAGGAGAAGATTCATATAAACAAAAAACTGAAGCAGAAAGGGGAATTATTAATGTTCCGGATGAACGCCTGAATAAACTTACAGAAATGTTCAATCCTGAAAAACAGATTAATGCGACAATTGAATATATTAAAGTTCCGGGAATAGAAGGGCAAAAGGGAAATGCATTGCCATCCCAATTTCTTTCGAACGTAAAATATGTTGACACAATTCTTTTAATGATACGAAATTTTGAAAATGATATATATCCACATCCATTACAAACTGTTGATCCGGTTAGAGATATAAATTTCATTAATTCAGAATTTTTCTTTCATGACCTGGCTACGGTAGAAAACAGAATTGGAAAGCTTGAAAAGTTGGTGATGAAAACCCAAAACGAAAAAGAAAAACGTGAATTAAAAGTCCTTCAAAAATGTCATGCTCATTTAGAGCAGGAAAAACCTTTGCGGGAATTGGAAATTGATGATAACGAAGAATTATTGATTCGGGGATTTCAGTTTATAACAATTAAACCCATACTCTACGTAGTAAATATAAACGAATCAGATATCGGAAAAACGGCTGAAATATTAAAAGAATTTGAGAATATTTTAACCCCGGGAACAAAGCTCACTGCTTTAAGCGCTGAAATAGAAAAAGAAATATCCCAATTGAATAAAGAAGATGCAGAATTATTTCTTGAAGATTTGGGCATATCCAATCCCGCTACACAAAAAATGATAAGCGAATCCTATGAGTTAATGGGACTACAATCATTTTTTACAGTCGGCGATGATGAGTGCCGTTCATGGCCTATCAAAAAGGGAACAATTGCTCAAAAAGCGGCAGGCGAAATTCATACAGATCTGGAAAAGGGATTTATCCGAGCCGAAGTTGCATCCTATAACGACCTGATGCAATATGGCAGTTTAAATGCTTGTAAAGATAAAGGTGTTTTGCGATTGGAGGGGAAAGAATATATTGTAAAAGATGGCGATATATTAAATATCAGATTTAATGTGTAAAAGGCTGTTATGGAGTAAAACAATAGTATGATTGTTTGTCATTGCGAGGCTTGTCCTGAACAAAGTGAAGGAACTGACGAAGCAATCTCATAATTAATATAAAATGCGAGATTCTTTCGCTTCGCTCAGAATGACAATTTCAATTATAGGATAAAATTAAACAATAAATAATCTACAAAAATCTATAACGGAGGAATTATGTTCAAAGAACATCCCAAGGGATTGATGGTTTTATTTTTTACAGAAATGTGGGAAAGATTTAGCTATTATGGTATGCGAGGAATTTTAATTCTCTATATGGTTGCCAGTTTAAGCGATGGCGGATTTGAAATGGATGATGCAACCGCAGCGGCAATCTATGGTATATATACAGCATTAGTATATTTGTTAGCTCTTCCCGGTGGCTGGATTGCCGATCGAATTATCGGACAACAAAAAGCTGTATTCTATGGTGGTATTTTAATAGCTGCCGGAAATATCAGTCTTGCTATACCAACATTAAGGGAGTTTTTCTTTCCGACAGGATTAGTTTTGGTGGTAATTGGAACGGGATTGTTAAAACCAAATGTCAGTGCAATTGTGGGTGAACTTTATCCCGAAGGTGGCGCCAGACGCGATGCAGGTTTTTCAATTTTTTATATGGGCATCAATGTAGGCGCATTATTTGGACCGGTGATTTGTGGTTTTTTTGGTGAAAGTATTAACTGGCATCTTGGATTTTTAGCAGCCGGTGTTTTTATGGCTTTGGGATTGGTTCAGTATAAATTTAATCTCAAACATTTTGGTGAAGCGGGTTTACTTAAGGGACAATCAGAAGATGCGAAATCTCAAGCTAAAAGAAGCTTTGGATACGGTATAGCTGCCGTTGTAGCGCTTACTATAATTTTAACATTAGCTCATAATTCTGGAATTGTCAATTTAACTCTTAACGGAATGGCGGCCGCAGCAGGAGTTGTAATTATTGGACTGGCAATCTTTTATTTTTCTTATGTAATATTTTTTGGACATTTGGAAACAATTGAAAAAAAGAGAGTCTTAGTAATTTTCTTTTTATTTATTGGCGCGGCTTTATTCTGGTCAGGTTTTGAACAAGCCGGATCATCCATGAATCTTTTTGCAGATCGTTTAACTGATCGGGTTGTGTTTGGATTTGAAGCCCCTGCCAGCTGGTTGCAGACAATAAATCCGTTATTTATAGTTATTTTTGCGCCGCTTTTCGGATCGCTTTGGGTATGGTTGGCAAATAGGAATCCCTCTATTCCTGCAAAATTTGGATTAGGTTTATTGCTTCTCGGGGTTGGATTTTTGGTAATGATGTGGGGTGCAACCTACACTGACCCAAATGGATCGGGAGTTAGTCCGGGATGGTTAATAAGCACATATTTTTTACATACATTAGGTGAACTCTGTCTCAGCCCAGTGGGGTTGAGTAGTGTGACAAAATTATCACCGAAACCGCTTGTAGGACAAATGATGGGTACATGGTTTATGGGCGCCGCTTTGGGTAATTTAATTGCAGGTTTAGTGGCTGGCCAGTTTGAAACTTTGCCATTACCTGAATTGTTTGGTAATGTAGCTTATATTGCTTTAGGAGCCGGAGTACTTTTCTTGCTTCTAACTCCGTGGCTTAAAAAACTAATTGGTGATATTAAATAATTTGAATATAAAAGCTGTTTGGTTTTAATTGAACGGCTTTTATTATTTATTAAAATAATCCAGGAATACTAATAAATGAGGTTTTTTTTATATAATAAATTAAAGCTCAATTTGCTCAGTAAATTGCGAATCTATTAATCGTTTGGTTGCAATTTGTATA
>DAOWAQ010000204.1 GCA_030634505.1 Calditrichia bacterium | reverse complement strand
TAATGAACTACCCCGCCGCAAGCAACGGGGTATCTTGAAAAGCATTGAACGCCCCAAGGGGCGGGGAATTATACCCGGAAAAAATGATTTAAATAAATTCTTTTATTTCATTCAATATATTTTTTAAAGAAGGTGTGTCAAACCATTCCTTTTGAGTAATCTCATTACAAATGCTCTGATACATTTGTGAAACCAGTTCGGCAAATTTCGGCGGTAATGGCGGTGGAGGATTATTGACATGTTCTTTCCAGTTTAACCTGTCTTTCTGCTTGGCTTCTTCAACTTCATTAAACCAGGGTGATTTACGATAATAAATCCTGGTCACTTCTTTACTTACAGGTATGCCTTCATAAGTAAAACGACATTCATCGGGTGTACCAAGCACATCAACCAAAATCAGATTTCGATTTTCATCAAAGCCATATTCTACTTTGCCATCTTCATTTGTCAAAGACACATTTTTTACATATTGGGTAATCAATTCATTTATTTGTTGCGTCGTTGATTTTATAATTACCAATTCCGAATCCGAAAGTGCAGCTATTTCTTGTGCTTCTTTCCAGGGCAGATATCGATCTGTGACCTCTAATTTAGTCGAGGCATCAAGAATTGCATTTTGCAAAACCATTCCCGGCTCAGGCATTTTATCTAATCCTATTTCATTTAGCGTCAAACTTCCATTTTCCAATCTTTTAAAAACGCTTGAACCAGCTGGCAGTGAATTTCTGTAAATAACTTCTAAAGGAATCAAAAAATTAGTTTCGTTTTGATTGTAAATTGAGTAATCATACAAATTACTTTCAAGTTTTGGTTTAATGACACGAACAAGCGATACCTGCATTGTATCCGATGCTTCACTCAATTCTGATAAACGATGAACTTTGCCATTTAAAAGCAATCCCTGATAGTGGGTTTTAATTCCCATTTCTTCCAATTTTTCAAAGAAGAAGGCGCCCATCATACTTAATGCTTTGCCTTTATTCTTTATTTCATCCGGCATTTCTCCCCAATCAAAAACAGAATACCTGTCCGAATAATAGAACTGCCCAACTCCAGGTTTGCTAGAGGTTGCTTTTTCCATGATTTTCAAATCTTTTACACTGCCCATTTTTACTCCATATTTTTTATTTTATTTCACAAGTTTGGATATTTGTTTAAATTTTTCTGTTCCTGCTACTCTGCTCAATTCAAATAATATTGATTCGTAGCTGGTAATAATTGCACCTTCCTGCCTCATGCGAGCTAGAGCAATATCACGATCACTCTTTTGACGTGATGAAACACAATCTTCAACAAGTACAGGTTGATAATCCATTTCAATTAAATCGATAACTGTTTGCATTACGCAGACATGAGTTTCTATTCCAAATACAATAACATTTTTCTTGCCACTTTTTTCCAATATGTTACAAAATTTCTTAGAACCACAGCAACTGAATGCTAATTTTTCAATCGGATTATAATCATTTAAATGATTTTTAATTTCAGGTATCGTATTGCCCAATCCTTTGGGATATTGTTCGGTGACAATTATTGGCACTTCTAAAATATTTAATCCGTCAATCAAAATTTTTGAGTTATGTAATATTTTATCGAATATGTGGATAATACCCGTAAACTTTTCCTGGATATCAACACAAACAGCTACAGTGTCCTCCAATAAAATTCGCATAAATGAAATCCTCAGTTCATATCAAATATAAAACCAAACTTATGGTTGAGTATCAATTTAGCAGGGTTATTTTTATAGAGCAATAACATTTTAATTCTGGGAAAAGTAGATAATAAAGATGGAGCCCATTTCCAAAATGGACTCCATCTTTACTTACTTGAATTTGAGCTTGTAGTTGCTTTTTAGGGCTGTCTCGAAGTTTGATAATTGTTCTAATGTCTCGTAGTCATCTTGGAATTTGGTCTCTAAGAGTTGCTTGGCTCTGCTGTTTTTGTAGAAGCTGCTGAAAGCTTCTGTCGCTTTGTCTCCTAAATGCTGTTCTAGGCTTTCGTACTGCTTCTTGAATGCAGGAGCGACTGCTTCTGGGAGTTTGAGTTCTCCATCGTCTGTCTGCACTGTTGTCTTTCCTGTTGTGCCAAAGTTGTAGACATTCCAGATTATCTGGTTGAACTGTCTGTTGTTCTGGTTGTGCAAGGAATCGTACAGTATCTGGTCCTTGCTCTCCCAGTTCTGGTTGTAGTGAGACATTCGGGTTGGCAGGGTTTCGTCTGCTCTTAGAGTGTCGTAGTTCTGGATAAGTTCGTTGAGATGTGTGAGCGTGAGATAGTGCGTTCCTGGCTCGTAGTTGACTATGTTGTTCATCAATGTCGTTCCTGCTTCGTTGAAGTATTGGTTTACCTTGTCGACGATGTTATGTTCTCATCAGAAGTCACATTAAGAGTCTTTTCGAGCCGTGTGATACCATCAGGATTTGTGTCATTGATTCCTGCAGGCATTTGGAACTCATAGCCATTCATCGGATTCTGTATTGTTATTCCGTTCTCCAGATTTATAGAAACGCGAGAGAATATAGATGTATCTTGAGCCTCCTTTGAATTAATTTTCACATTAAAAATTATTGAACCCATCAAAATAGGAATTCTTTTTTTTATAGTTTTCCTTTTTTCAGGATCGAATTCTATATTTTGCATTGTAGCATATTCATATTTTTAAATTGTTTTATATAATCAATTTAACCAATACTTAAGCATACATTAGTTTTCCTTTTGGCTGCGGTATTTCTCTGTCCAGCTCTTTTGCTGTTTCAATCCATTCCGAAATAACTATTTCTGCGTTTTGAATAGCATCAATATAAGTTTCGCCATCAGCTTTACATCCTGAAAGTTCCGGAACTTCAGCGATAAAAGCCTCATCTTCTTTACTCCAATATATAATTATTTCATATTTACTCATTAAATAAATCCCCAAGTTTATACTTTAAAATAATATTTCTAACTTGTTTCACCTGGTATGGCTTTGATTTATTAGCTTTAGGTTGAATGTTTATGATTTCTTCTATACCATCCATTGTAAAAATATGATGACTTCCTTTTATTCGCTCGTCAAAGCCAATATTTAACAATAAACTTCTCAAATTATTAAATGAAATGTTAGTATCTGCTGTTCCACTTAAAACCTGAACTAATAATCTATCAATTTTCACCATTTAACAAACTGCACATAAAGTATTTGTTGTCCAAATTTAATTTAAAATAAATTAAATACAAATTTAATAGCTTTGATTATAATAACAATTCCTTAATTCGAATCATAAAAATACCGATACTATCCCTATAGATTGGCATGGCATCGATTTATATCCTTGCTGATTACGGAGATTATCTCCGTAACCAGAGATATTTGATTATTCTTCCAAAGTTGTTAGGTCACCCTCATCCTGTCCAAGAGCTCTTGCTTTTAATACCCGGCGCATGATTTTTCCACTACGAGTCTTTGGTAAACTATCAACAAAAGTTACAGTTTCTGGCTTGCATATCGGACCCATTTCATTGCTAACATGTTCTTTTAATTCACTTTCCAATTCTTTGCTCCCCGTTGATCCGGCTTGAAGAATCACAAAGGTATGAATAGCATTTCCTTTTAATTCATGCGGTAAAGCAATTGCTGCAGCTTCTGATACTACAGAATGACTTACCAATGCACTCTCAATTTCAGCGGTTCCCAGACGATAACCGGATACTTTTATCACATCATCAATTCGACCGATTATCCAATAATAACCATCTTTGTCAACTCTTGCAGAATCACCGGTTTTGTACCATCCCTGTTTTTCATAGTCTTTCCAATAAACTTCCTTAAACCTTTCCGAGTCTTTATAAATTGTACGAGCCATTCCGGGCCATGGCGCTTTAATTACCAATTTACCCTCTTCGCCTACCTTGACGTCTTTACCATTATCATCCACTACGGCCATTTCATTTCCAAAAAATGGTTTTGTCGCTGAACCTGGTTTAAGTGGTGTGATTGGTAACGGAGTTATCATAAATCCACCCGTTTCTGTTTGCCACCATGTATCCATGATTGGACATTTTTCTTTTCCAATAACTCTATGATACCATTTCCATGCTTCAGGATTAATAGGTTCACCTACTGAACCCAGAAGCCTTAAACTGCTTAAATCATGACGGTTTGGCCAGGCTTCGCCAAAACGCATTAAACCCCGAATGGCTGTGGGAGACGTGTATAAAATTGTTATGCCGTACTTTTCTATCATTTGCCACCAGCGATTAGGATAAGGATGATTTGGCGCTCCTTCATACATAACAATTGTGGAACCATTAATTAATGGACCATAGACAATGTAACTGTGACCTGTAATCCAACCCGGATCGGCAGCACACCACCAACGATCCTCTTCTTTAATATCAAAAACCATTTTATGAGTCGTGGCAGTATAAACTGCATAGCCACCATGTGTATGCAAAACTCCTTTTGGTCTGCCGGT
>DAOWAQ010000099.1 GCA_030634505.1 Calditrichia bacterium | reverse complement strand
GCAGCTCTGCCCAATTCATCAGTGACTGCGGAACCTTCAACTATTCCATAATCTGTTGAGAAATATATGACAGTTCCCGGGGCAACCGGATTGCTATATTTGTCTCCTACAAAGGCAGTAACAGAATCTATGATACCCGAATGAATTCTTCCTGCTATATTTCCCTGGGCAATTGCTACACTAAAATGCCGGTCATCTGGCAAACCTCCATATATTGCCAATCGAATAGGAACTGTTCTGATTGTATTTCCATCAACCAGAAAAGAAGCTTCCAACTGAATTGGTCCGGCAACTGTGCCACTATTTAAAACTGAGTAACATCTGCCGTTTCTTGTCGTCATAGTATCCGGGGAAACGAATTCACCACCACCAGGTCCATTTAAAATACTGAAATTGACCAGTACCCTGTGATCTGTATCTAATAAACGTCCCTGACTATCAGTAACTTCAAATTCTATTAAAGCTGTTTCCTGAAGTCCGGTTAGAGTAACATATAAATGCATTGGATGACCAGTAACTACCTGAATATGTGCTCCCGGTCCACTATGTGTTGCTGTATCAATAATACCGCCGGTTGTATCACTTATTAATGGAAATAACGTAATGTCTGGCACTACGATACTTTGTCCTTTTTTTGCCAAAACAGATAATTGACGTGAGTTAAATCCGGCTTTACTGGCGTCAAGAGAAATATCTTTTTCTTCTTCATCAAATTCAATTTCAAGACTATATTCACCATTTCCATCAGAAAAAGTTTGCGCAACAACATTTGTTGAGCTAATTAAAACATTTTCAATAGGAGCGGGATCATCGTTATCATCTAAATAATACACTGAACCGGTTAATACTGCAACATCTTCAGATTTTGTAGATTCAGATTTGCATGAAAACCAGATTAATGCAATGAGCAATATAAAGAGTATTGACTTGATTTTCATTCTTCCTCCGCAGAAATATAATTTCTGATTTCTTTGTTGACTATTACATTCAATTAATTCATTAAATGTATTTAATAATATCCAAGTATCGTCAATTATCACATGAGCTTTAACGATATAAGGTATTCATGAGAATAAATTTATTCTCATATTGAGAAAAATAATTACTTTAAAATAATAAAAGAATTTTTTATACTATTCGCGGATAGTTTAAGCAAAAAAAATCACAGGATTAAATATAATTAAATTTTGCATCCTTGAAGTAAACAACGATATTAAGTAAATTAAAAGTTAGTGTTTTTTATAAAGATACAGCAATAAAATATGAAAAATAAAGATATAGAAAATAAATTAATTAATTCAGTTTTAAGCAAAGTAACTAAACCCGGCCGTTATATCGGTAATGAAATTAACCTGATTCATAAGGATATTAATAAGGTTGATGTTCGATTTGCACTGGCATTTCCGGAGTTATATGAAATCGGAATGTCTTCTCAGGCAATCGGAATTTTGTATCATGTTCTTAATCGAATTGACTACGTTTGGGCAGAAAGAGTTTTTACCCCCTGGCCCGACATGGAAAATGAATTAAGAAATGACAACATTCCCTTATATTCATTAGAGTCTTTTTCACCACTTAAAGAGTTTGATATTATTGGATTTACACTTCAATATGAACTGACCTATACCAATATACTCGATATGCTGGATTTATCAGGAATTTCCGTTTGGGCAAAAGACAGAACTGACAATGATCCGTTAATAATTGCCGGAGGTCCATGTTCCTGCAATCCTGAACCGGTGGCAGAATTTTTTGACGCAATATTTATTGGTGACGGAGAAGAGGGACTCCTAGATATTTGCGAGGTTGTTCGGAAATCAAAATCCGGAAACATTCCAAAGAATGAAATTCTTGAGCAATTAGCCCAAATCAGGGGAGTTTATATTCCATCTTTTTATAATGCTAAATACAATCCTGATGGAGTGTTGTCAACTTTAGAGAAAGTAAATGATAATGCACCCGATCGAATATTCACCAGAATTCTGCCTGAATTGAAGAGCGAATATTATTCTGAGAATCCTATAGTTCCTCTTATTGAAGTTACTCACGACAGACTGGCTGTCGAAGTGATGCGAGGTTGTACGGAAGGTTGCCGTTTTTGTAATGCAGGTATGATTTACAGACCCACCAGGGAAAGAAGTGAGGATGATATTGTGAACTATTCTGTGAAAGCGATTGAGAATAGTGGTTATGATGAAATGTCATTTCTTTCACTTTCGATTTCAGATTATTCTGCACTTAATAAATTGATGGTTAAGGAGAAGGAAGCCTTGGAAGGAAAACATGTAAATGTTTCTTTTCCATCAATGCGGTTAGACAGTTTCAGTGAGGAAATAGCTGAATTTGCCCGCAGCGTCAGAAAATCCGGATTTACATTCGCACCGGAAGCCGGCAGTATGCGTTTACGCAAAGTAATTAACAAAAATATTACCGATGAAGATTTAATCAAGGCTGTAGAAATTGCTCTTAAAAATGGTTGGAAGTTACTTAAGTTTTATTTTATGATAGGTTTACCTACTGAAACAAAGGAGGATGTTGAAGCAATTGGTAATTTAATTGAGCGAATTGTTCAATTAAGCAAAAAATATGGGCGGGTGAAATTTAATGTTTCGATTTCACCACATTCGCCAAAATCACATACCCCATTTCAATGGGAGAAACAAGATACTAAAGAAGAGTTTTGGAGTAAAATCGATATATTAAAAAATAAACTATATCGATTTAAACAAGTGAATCTAAGTTGGCGGAATCCGGCAGTTTCAGAAATAGAATGCATTTTGGGACGCGGAGATCGAAGGACGTCATTAGTGATTTACAATGCCTGGAAATCAGGTGCAAAGTTTGATGGATGGAATGAATTTTTTCAATATGAAACCTGGCAAAATGCTTTTAGTGAATCAGGATTGGATATGTCCGTGTATTCCGGGACAATACCCGAAACTCAGCTTTTGCCGTGGGATCATATTGACAAGGGGGTAACAAAAAATTTTCTTTTAAAAGAAAGAAAGAATGCGTATAGTGAAATCAATATCATTGATTGTAAAGACGGAACATGTTTTGGTTGCGGAATTCAAAGAAAAAATTCGTTTAGAGAATTTGCCGAATGTTATACAAATTTAGAATTGCATAATACAGATCTGACACTTGAGAAGAAAGACCAATCCAACAAAAAAAGACAAGTTGTAACTACAGAATCTAAAAAAGATGTTGGACAAGAAAAACTTAGAATTCGTATGCGATTTCAGAAAATGGGATATTCAAAATATGTTTCGCACCTTGATTTAGTTCGGTTATTTGACAGGGCATGTCGATATGCCGGGATTCCTGTAGCATATAGTCAGGGTTTTAATCCCAGACCAAAGATATCTTTTTGCCAACCTTTAGCTTTGGGTCAAAGCAGTGAGTCAGAATATCTAGATATGGAAATAGTCGATGATATCAGTTTTGATATTAAGGATAAGCTTAACCATTATTTACCTGAAGGAATTATGATATTAGATGTAAAAAAAGCATCAGGTAATTTTGATACGTTAGCAGCATCTATCAATTTAATGGATTATGAGGTGGAAATTTCTGATTCTGAAATAAAGCAGCACCATATCGAGGAAATTTTAAATAATAATGAAATATTTGTTGATCGTAATAAAAAAGGTGTGATAAAGCAGGTAAACATTCGGCCATTCATTGATATAATCAAAAATAATAAAAAAAGATTGAAAATCAGAACAAGATCCATAAATGGTAATACTGTACGTATCAATGAAATATTAGATTTTTTATTAAAAAATAAAACGCATTCAAAACAATATTTTTCCATTCATCGAAAAAACCAATTTGTGCAAAACGAATTTTCCATTCAAACTCCGATGGAAATTCTTTAGTATCCTAGTAAATATTATATGACAAATTAATTGTCTATTTCTATAAATTAATTCGACTTAATGAATTCATTGTGAAATAATGGATCACTATTTGTCATAAAAACTTTTCAAATTAGGAATAAAAATGAATAAAGAAATTATAATTAACTCATCAAATGAAGAAACCAGAATTGCGATTACTGAAGACAATAAATTTGTTGATTTATATGTTGAACGACCAGAATCACAAAGAATGGTTGGTGATATTTACAAAGGTAAGGTTAGTAGAGTATTACCCGGAATGCAGGCAGCATTCATATCCATAGGTTTTTCCCAAAATGCTTTTTTGCATTTTTCGGATGTCAGCGATTTTACTCATATGTTTATAGATGATATTGAAAAAGATCAAAATAATGAAGTAAAAATAGACTCTAAAATAAACCGTTATAATGTAGAAAAAGATTTAAAACAGGGACAGGATATTATAGTTCAAGTAATGAAAGAACCAATTGGAACAAAAGGTCCCAGGGTTACAACTCAAATTTCCATTCCGGGACGATTTGTTGTCTTGGTCCCAAATGAAAAATATATTGGTGTATCCAGGAAAATAAGTCAAATAAAAGAGAAAAAGAGACTAAAAAGTATTGCGTATAAGTCACTACCAAAAAATTATGGATTAATCATCAGAACAGTAGCAGAGAATAAAACTGAAAAAGTTATAGTCAATGATATTAATGCGCTAATTAAAATTTGGAAAAATATAGAAAATAAAATTCCGGAAGCAAAAACAGTTTCGCTTATTTATAAAGATATGGGAATGGCATCATCAGTAATACGTGATTTGTTTACATCAGATGTTGATAAGCTGATTGTAGACTCCCGGAAAATGATGCGAATAATTACTACCTACGTCAAAGATGTAGCCCCACAATTAAAAAAGAAAATAGAATACTACAATGATAAAACACCTGTTTTTGATAAATATAACATCGAAAAAGAATTAGATAAACTCATATCTTCGAAAGTATGGATTAAAAATGGCGCATACTTGATTATTCAGCAAACCGAAGCAATGGTAGTCATTGATGTAAACAGTGGAAAATTTATCGGAAAAAGTGATCACGAAACCAATTCGCTAAAAATAAATTTAGAAGCTGCAAAAGAAATTGCTCGTCAGGTCAGATTGCGTGACCTTGGTGGATTAGTTGTAATTGACTTTATTGATGTTCTTCAACCTAAAAATAAAGATAAAATCTTTGTGGAATTAAAAAAAGAATTCCATAAAGACCGGGCAATAACAAAAATTGAAAAGATGAGTCGATTTGGATTGATTGAAATGACTCGGCAACGTGTAAGAGAAAGTGTGATTCACGATTTACATGATGATTGTCCTACATGTAATGGCAGCGGTTTATGTCCAACAATTCCGACCTTAGTAAGTCAGATAGAACGTTGGATACAGAGGTACAGAGCCACCAAGGGTGATCGAAGAATTTTAATCAGGATTTCCGATGATGTCTATAAGTATTTAACCCGAGGTAGATTTTCAAAACGATTACAATTAATGTGGAAATACTGGATGAAAATCGATTTCAAAATTGATGAATCAATTCCTTTTCGGGAATTTAAAGTATATGATAGAAAAAATCAGAGTGAAATAAAAGTAAAATAAAGAAAATCATGCCTTGACTGAACCTGTAAAACTATTTAAATTTAGCGCTCGGTTTTTTAGAAATATTAGGAGATAGAAATGCACGCCATTGTTGAAATAGCAGGAAAACAGTTTCGGGTTACGAACGATGATAAGATAAAAGTCCCCTTACTTGCATCCAAAGAAGGCGAAAAAGTTAATTTTGATAAGGTACTTGAGTTTGAAGAAGACGGTGGCAAAATTACTTTTGGAAGTCCATTAATAAATAATATGTCTGTAAGCGCTACTATAATAGAAC
Source organism: Calditrichia bacterium (assembly GCA_030634505.1). GTDB lineage: Bacteria > Calditrichota > Calditrichia > JAJRVZ01 > JAJRVZ01 > DAOWAQ01. The sequence goes on along the minus strand of DAOWAQ010000099.1, from coordinate 1,440 downwards.
ATAGCAGAGACAAAAAAATTATTGTCTTTAAGAAAAAAAGAAGAAAAGGATACCAAAAGAAGAATGGTCACAGGCAACAATATTCTTTGATAGAGATTAATAATATCGGTGCAGCGAAGGCCAGCACAAAAAAAACAGCAGCTACAGAAAAAACAAGTAAGACAACTGAAAAAGTTGTAACAAAAACTGTAAAAGCAGCTGCTCCTAGAAAGGTAACAGCTACAAAGAAGACCGCAACTACGAAAACTGAAACTAAAAAAGCAGCACCCAAGAAGGCAACTGCAACTGCAACTGCAGCTGCAAAGCCAAAAACTGCAACAAAGTCGCAGGCAGCTAAGAAAACAGAACCAAAAACGAAGGCCAAGGAGGATTAATAATGGCACATAAAAAAGGAGTCGGTAGTTCAAGAAATGGAAGAGAAAGTCATTCCAAGCGACTTGGCATAAAGGCATTTGGTGGTGAAGTAATCACAGCGGGTACTATCATTATGCGCCAAAGAGGTACAAAAATTCATCCGGGCACTAATGTTGGAATAGGCGGAGATGATACATTATTTGCAAAAATTGATGGTGCAGTAACATTTGAAAGAATGGATCGCTTACGTAAAAAAGTGAGTGTATATCCTACTACAGTATAAAAGTTTTCTTTAAATGCGTGAAGGGTTGGTGTTGTGATAACATCAACCCTTTTTTTATTACAAAAAATTAATTCAAATATATGAAGGTTTATCCCTGTAAGGTATAGGATCTTCTAATCCAGCCAACTGAAATCCCTTAAGTCGTAAAGCACAACTTTCACAGATTCCACAGGCAATGTCATTGTTTTTATAGCAAGACCAGGTAAGATGCAATGGTGCTTTTAATTCAATTGATTTTGACACAATATCAGATTTTGATAAACGTAATAAAGGTGTGACAATTTCAATTTCTGTTTCAGGTTTAGTTCCGGTTTTTATTACGTTATTGAATGCTTTAAAAAATGAATCTGTACAATCTGGATATCCGGATGAGTCTTCTTCAACTGCGCCAATAAATATCTTATTGGCATTTATTACTTCTGCCCAGCTGACGGCAATCGACAATATATTGGCATTTCTGAATGGCACATAACTGGAAGGTATTTTCTCGCTATTTAAATCAGCATTTAATATTTCAATTTTATTATCGGTTAAGCTCGATCCACCGATTTCTGAAAAATGTTTCATGTCAACAATTAATCTATGTTGAACAGAATAATAATCTGCAATTTTATTAAAAGATTCAAGTTCGCGGACTTCTGTTTTCTGTCCATAATTCAGATGCAAAAAAGCGAGTTCATAATTTTCAGCAGCAATAGCAGCAGTTAAACAGCTGTCCATTCCCCCTGACACTAAAACAACTGCTAAATCTTTGTTGCTCAAAATTTACCTCTATTTGAAGGATCGTAAATAGCCTTCACTGT
>DAOWAQ010000383.1 GCA_030634505.1 Calditrichia bacterium | reverse complement strand
ATGTCATCAAGACGGGATTGAGCGCCCAATTCATCTCTTAATCGTTGGAAGAATAAAAGTGGATCAGTTATTCGCCAACGAGCATAAGTATTTACCCAGATAAATTTTTTGTCCTTGGTGGGAACCTGGTTTGGATCTCCGTCCCATTCAAGAAATCGTTTTTCAAAAAAATTGGCTTCTTGGATCAATGGAATTTTGAGATGAATTCCCGGTTCGGAAATTGGGTCACCCACCGGTTTTCCAAATTGAGTTATAATTACCTGGTCTGTTTCCTGAACAACAAATGTCGAAGAGCTAATAATTATGAATAATATTACGATCGCAACTATGATTCCAATAAGTTTTTTATTTTGCATTATCAATTACCTCCTTTTTTAAATCCAACAGAGGTATGAGTCCTTTAATGTCCTCGTCCACTATTAATTTTTTACCTACTTTCGGAAGAATATTATTCAATGTTTCCAGATACATTCTTTGCCTGGTAACCTCTTTAGACGATCTATAAGCTGAGTATAATGAATTAAACCGAGCAGCTTCACCTTTGGCTTTATTGACACGTTCCAAGGCGTATCCCTCTGCTTCCTGAATCAATTGTTCCGCCTCACCGGAAGCACGAGGTATAACTTTATTATACTCTGATTGTGCCTGGTTAATCAGTTTTTCTTTTTCCTGTTGCGCCTGGTTCACTTCATTAAATGATGGTTTTACCCGATCTGGTGGATTAACATCCTGCAAAACGACTTGATCCACTTTTATACCTGTTTCATATTGATCACATAATTCTTGCAATTTTACTTGTGAGGATACACTAATCTCCTGTCGTCCAATGGTCAATACCTCATCAACACTTCGATCTCCAATTATCTCACGCATCACCGCTTCCGTCATTGCTCTAAAAGTTAATTGTGTTCCCCGAACCTTGAATAAATATTTATAGGGATCACTTACGCGATATTGTACAATCCATTCAACAACGGCAGAATTCAAATCACCCGTTAGCATTAATGATTCTTCAAGAAAAGTACCCGATGCATAACGGGTTCTTACTCCTGCTTCAGCGGTGCGAAAACCAAATTCCTCTTTTAGCTGGCGTTGAATCGGAACTTTGTAAAGTTTATCCACACCAAAAGGCATTTTAAAATTTAATCCGGGGCTCGCTGTGTGTGAATATTTGCCAAAGCGTAAAATAACCCCCACTTCCTCTGGACTGATGGTATAAAATGACGTGAATATTATAATTAATATAATAAACCCCGCCACACCATATTTAATCAGATTTGGTGATACATTCGGTATTTTCAACTGATTAAAATCAAATACTTCTTTTTCGGCCATTATTGGTCCTCCTTATTAAATATTAATATCTGATATATTTTAAGTCTAAATTTAAGAGTTATTTCATGCTTTCCAAAGTTTATTAAAACATTTATTCATTTAATAAGAAAAAACCAAATTTATCCAAATCAACAACATTGTTTTTTGAAAAATCCACACCTTCTTCAATTAATAACTGTTTCTGTAAATCATCATGTCCGTTTCGCGAAATGGCATAAGATATTTTCCCCTGACTATTAATAACACGATGCCAGGGAATGTTCAAATCTTCGGGCAACCTGTTTAATGCATATCCAACCATTCTTGCATGACCCCAAAATCCAGCCTTTATTGCAACTTGTTTATATGTTGCTACTTTGCCTTTCGGAATTTGAGCAACCACATTATAAATTAATTTATACACGTTTTTTGATGATTTATTCATTCAATCTATCATAAAAAAATAAGGAAAACTATTTATTAAATATGTTGCAATTTTAAAATTTAACCTAAACAAGTGACTAAAGTTAAAAGTGAACTAAAGTTTTATAGATTTTAGTCACCTTTCCCATTGGGATCCCTTCGGGAAGTTCACTTGCAAACTTTAAACTATTTAGGTTAAGAATTAATGTTTTATACTTAGAAAATCATTAGACCTTAATCAATTTGTTTACGGTGCTCTTATCCGTTTTTCTTTTCGAAATTTTGCATAAAATCAATGAGTGCTTCAACAGCTTTTAATGGAACTGCATTATAAATACTAGCTCTTATGCCCCCTACAGAACGATGTCCCTTTAGGCCAATCATGCCGGCTGCAGTGCTTTCGGTAACAAATTGTTTTTCCAAATCTTCTGAAGGCAATCTAAATGTAACATTCATAATTGAACGACTATCTTTTTCCACGGTGCCTTTATAAAAATCGGATTTATCTATTTCATTATACAACAATTCGGCTTTCTTTTTGTTTATTTTTTCCAACTCACTCAAACCACCATTCTTTTCAATCCATTCCGTTACCAGTTTAATTAAATAAATTCCAAAAGTTGGTGGAGTGTTGTATAGTGAATCTTTACCTCCAATAATTTTATAACTGGTCATTGTCGGAATATCATCCGGGCTTTGTTCAAGCAAATCTTCTCTGATGATTACAATTGTAACCCCGGAAGGTCCCATGTTTTTTTGTGCGCCCGCATAAATCAAATCAAATTTACTTATATCAACCTCTCTACAATTAACATCAGATGACATATCACAAATTAATGGAATATTTCCCGTATCAGGATAATCTTGCCATTGGGTTCCAAAAATTGTATTGTTTGAGGTAATGTGAAGATAAGCGGCGTCCGGATTAACAGAAAAATCTTTTGGAATGTAATTAAAGTTTGTGTCCTCCGAGCTGGCAATTACATTTACCTGCCTGCCTAATTTTTGTGCTTCCTGTATTGCTTTTTTTGACCATGAGCCTGTATTGATATAATCAGCGCTTTGGCCTGTTTTTAATAAATTTAGAGGAACGGCGGCGAATTGCATTGTTGCGCCACCCTGCATAAAAATTACTTTATAATTATCCGGTAAACTCATTACTCTTTTTAATCCGGATTCAGCATCTTTAATAATT
>DAOWAQ010000130.1 GCA_030634505.1 Calditrichia bacterium | reverse complement strand
GTAAATAAAATATAGTATTTAAACTATAAAAACTGACCCACCTCTAACCCCTCCCTTATAATTAAGGGATGGGAAATCCGTCAAATGACGGATGGGGAGGGTAAACTAACTTTTATTACATCGTAATTACCAATATTCTTAAATTCAAAAAATCATAGGAACTATAATGCCCGAAAAACTAAAAGATATATTTTTTACAGAAAAAACTATAAACGAATTTGCCAATAGAATTTCAGGCGCCTATTCTCAATTTGATAATGATAAATTTCTAAGACTGGTTTATGATTCTGAATGGGAATCAAAAGAGTTGAAATCAAAAATGCGGCATGTAACTTTATGTCTGCATCAGTGCCTTCCAAAAGAATATGAATTGGCAATAAAAATACTCATCCAAATTGCACCGTTTATCAAGGGATTTGAAGGCATGGTTTTGCCGGATTATGCAGAATTGTATGGTTTAGAGCATTGGGATATTTCACTAAATGCTTTGAAAGAATTCACAAAATATTCATCCTCAGAGTTTGCCATTCGTCCTTTTATAATTCAAGATTATAAAAAAACTATGAAATACTTACTTGAATTGGCAGATGATGAGAATGAAAATGTTCGCCGTTTTGCCAGTGAAGGATGTCGTCCAAGGTTGCCATGGGCTATGGCTCTTCCGGAATTCAAAAAAAATCCAACCTCAATAATTCCTGTTCTGGAAAAATTGAAAAATGATGATTCGGAATTTGTACGGCGCAGTGTCGCCAATAATTTGAATGATATCTCCAAAGATAATCCTGACCTAGTACTGGAGTTGTGCAAAAAATGGATTGGAAAATCCCAAAATACAGACTGGATTGTTAAGCATGCCTGTCGAACCATGTTAAAAGCAGGTGAGAAAAGGGCACTGATTTTATTTGATTACGAAGATCCCAAAAACATTAAGGTTGAAAATTTCAAAATTGAAAATGACCAAGTAAAAATCGGTGATTATTTGAAATATTCATTTTTACTAAAAGTTAATGGCAAAAAAGAAGTCAAATTGCGCCTGGAATACGCCATTGACTTTTTAAAGGCAAATGACAAACTCTCCAGAAAAATATTTAAAATTACCGAAAACTCTTATAAACCAAGCAGTTATGAATTCACAAAAAAACATTCATTTAAAGAAATGACCACGCGCAAGCATTATGCTGGAGGACATCAAATTTCAATTATTGTAAACGGAGAAGATAAAGTGAATATGTCATTTGATGTTATTAATTAAATTTAATATTTTTTAAATAAATTATTAATAATAAATCTTAATAGGAAAATTTCCATGCAAAGTGAAATAGAGAAATTATTCGATGACGGCGTCAATTTATACGAGCAAGGCAAAATGGATGAAGCGGAAATCAAATTATTGGAAGCATTGAAACACGATGCTTCTTCCGATGAGATTAAATACAACCTGGCACTGGTATATTTAGAAAAAAAGGAATACAACAATACAAATCTCCTGATTTCACAAATTAAAGAAATTGATTGTGATGAAATTGTAGATGAACTGGAGAAAGTGGATTTTGATTTTCAGAATGAAACTCGAGCTGAAAGTTTGGTACAAAGTAATAGTGATTCTCTTGAAAAAGAAATAAGATTATATATGGATAGCCTGAATGATGAATATTTACCTAAGATTATCAACTGTGAATTTTGTGATTCTGAAATTGAACTAAGTGAAATCGAAAGGCAGAATAAAAACTACACCTGTCCGGAATGTAATAATCAAACCAATGTGCGAGAAAAAGAACGAGCACTTGAAAACGAATTTCAAGATAAGCCGGATACTGAGTTGTTTGAGATATTAATCGAATCAAATAATTTTAAACTACAATACATTTTTGCTGCAAAAAAAGAAATTATTCGACGAAACATAAATTTTGCAGAAAATGAAGATTTTAAATCTCTGTTAATAAATTATTTGTAATTTACATTAAATTAATAATGGATCAGTCATAATTTCAACCATCGATGGTCCTTGATAATCCAGTGCCTTAATTATAGCCTTTTCCAATTGAGATTTATCAGTAACCCGGATTCCTAATGCGCCACAATTTTCAGCGTATTTAGAAAAATCCGGATTATGTAAGGATGTTTTCCACACATCCAATTGGTCTGCTCTCTGTTCTTTGGATATTTTACCCAGTTCATTATTGTTCAGCAATATATGTGTGATATTCATTTTATATTTCACGGCTGTTGTCAGTTCGGCCATGTATTGTCCAAAGCCTCCATCTCCGGTTACTGCGATTATCGGTCTGTTGGGATTTGCAGCCCAGGCTCCGATAGCTGCCGGATAACCAAAACCGATAGATCCCAGATATCCTGACATCAAAATTGATTGATTCTCACACTCAAAATACCTGCCAAATGAATATGTATTATTTCCGACATCAACAGCAATTATTGCATTTTTTGGAACCACCCGATTCATTGTTGCAAATATCGATGCAGAGTTTATGCCTTTTCCACTATCATCCTGTTCGCGGCTTTCCTTTTCATGACGCCATAGTTTCCATCTGTCAGCAATCTCATTTTGAATTTTATTATTTGAACTAATAGATGTAATTTTTTGATTTAGTGATTTTACAGTAGTACCAATTTCTCCCCAGAGTGGTACTGTTACCGAATGAAACTTACCCAGCGCCATTGGATCAAAATCTATTTGAATAATTGGTTTGTAAGGTGCAATTCCGGTGTGATTGGAAAACGAAGCACCAATTACAAGAAGTAAATCAGATTCATTCATAAACCAGCTGGCAACCGGCGTCCCACTTCTTCCGAGCACGCCACAGCCCAGTGGATGTTTATCACTAATTAAACCTTTTCCTTTAAAAGTGGTGATCACAGGCGCTTGTAATTTTTCAGCAAATTCAGTAATTAAATCCATATGAAACCTGGCGCCATGCCCAACAATTATTGCAGGTCTTTTCGCTTCTGAAATCATTTTTAAAGATTGATCCAGTGATTTTATTGAGGGAGAAATTTCAAAATCAGTTAATCGCCCTTCAGGACATGATGGTTCAGCAGATTCGTCAGCAGGAATCGATTGCACTTCGTTGGGAAAGATTAAATTTGTCACATCTCTCTTAATCATAGCATTTTTGATTGCCAGGGTCATTAATTCAGCATGTTTACTTGTAGGTAAAACTGTTTGTTTCCATGATGATACCGCCTCAAAAGCAGAATTAAGATCAACTTCCTGGAATGCTCCCGGTCCCAGAACTTGTGTGTCAACTTGTCCTGTTAATGCAAGTACCGGTGCACGATCAACTTTTGCATCCCATAAACCTGTTAACATATTTGTGGCGCCCGGACCGGCTATAGCAAAACATGCAGCCGGTTTTCCAGTTAACTTTGCATAAGCAGATGCAGCAAATGAAGCAGCTCCTTCATGTCTTATCCCAATATATCTTAATTTTCCTGATTTTTCCTGTTTTCGAAAAGCGTCCGCCAAACCTAAATTTGAATGACCAACCATGCCAAAAACTGTTGTAATCCCCCAATTGATCATTGTTTCCACCATAACATCAGAAACAGTTTTTACTTCTGGTTCTTCAACTTTTAAACCAACATAAATACCATTTTCTCTTATTTGAACCGGATAAGTTTCAACAGCATCGTCAAATCCTTCGGGAGGTCTTCCTGTACAGGGATGGTAATCGTATCCATGCCACGGACAGCGCAACCAACCGTTTTCAATTTGGCCTTCACCTAACGGACCTCCCTGATGCGGACATCGATTATCTAATGCAGTAAATTTTCCTTCAAAATGTGATATTGCCAAACTTTTTTTTCCGGCATGAACAGTTTTCACCCGTCCTTCAGGTAATTCAGAAGCATCAAGGACATAAAACCATTGTAAATCATCAGAATTATTATGAGCCAAAATTTCCTCCCAAATAGATCATATTTTTAATTATTCTACAATATTAATCTTTATATAATAGATATAAAAAATAAAATAAATTTAAAGTAACTGATGTTACAATATAATTGATTGTATCAAATAAAACAATGTGTTTCATGTTTGAATACATTCACATAACTTCATTATAATCAATATTTAAAAGCATATATATATTGCGAAGCAACAGAATGTTTCAATCAAAAATTGTAAAAGCGTGTTGTTTTTATTTAACTTACGACTTGGCAAGGAATTTGAAAACAAATTGGTAGAGGTACAATATGTCTGAGATGCTTGGAAATCAATATTTTTTGGCTCGTAATTATGCCAGGGCTGCTTCGGAACTTTATGAAGCATTTAAAACTGATGGTCGCATTAAAGCTATTCGCAGGAAATTAATCATTTGTTATACACAAATTGATGAAATCGGAAAAGCGCTTGATATGTTTATTTCACTTATAAAGGAAGATGTCGATTTTGTGATTAAAACTGATCCGATTTCTGATGATTGTCCATGTCCCGAACTTGTTTTTGATATGGAACAGAAATTGGAAAACAATAAAGATTCATTGGATTTCAATTTGATACTAGGTATGCTTTGGCTTTATTGTAATGTTGAAAAATCTTTATATTTTTTTAACCGGGTTCTACATATAGATCCTGGTTTTTCGAAAGTAAAAATCATTTTAGCGTTGTTAAAAACGAGAGCAGTGGATAAAGAAAAAATATAATCTTTCCGTAAATTACATGCATTATAATATTATTCAGAAGTCATCTTAATATTCAATAATCTATTATAAATATTTATCATTTTATTTTTAAATTCATTCAATTTAAACACAGGTTGTGAGTCTAAAATAGCAGCGCATTTTTTCCAGGTGATAGCATCTTTTTGAGAAGTAAATACAAACCCGTTAACAACCCTTAATCCAAATTGCTGTAACCAAAGGTTTTTTTGTATCCAAAAATCTTCACCGCAATGTTGGGCAATTACAATTGTATGTGAAGAAATATGATGTTTAAGCCAACGGAAATGCAATGGCAAATTTAATCCAAATATATAGACCATATCCGGATTTAATTTTGCTATATATTCATTCATAATATCAGGATTCTGCCACCATCCTAATTCATGATTAAATTCGTCTTTTATATAATACCTGTTACCTTCAGTGAAATTTTTGTTGCTTCTTTGAATAATTGAAATTTTAATACTGCTATTATCAAAGTTATTATTATAAATCTCACAGAATTGATTGTTAAACAGAAAATGAAAATGTACGAAAACGATATGCATTTATATTTTCTCAATACGCAACATATTTGTTTTCCTGCGCATTTTAAATGGTAAACCTGCTGTGATGATGACTGAATCTCCTTTTTTAACGATAGATTTTTCCAATAGTATTTTTTTTATATCTGTTACTGCATCATCAATATTTTCTTTGAACTCACTTACTGCAAATGATTGTACTCCCCAAATCAATGCTAATCGGAATAAAGTAACATCCTTCGAAGTAATAGCTATGACCATGTTATCGGGACGAAAACGGGCTATGGTTTTTGCTGTAGAACCGGATTGAGTTAAACAAATAATAGCTTTTGAATCGACCAGTTCTGCAGCATCACAAGCAGCATGTCCGATTGACATAGCCGCATCATAATTAGTATCCTTTTGTCGTCTCCGGAATTTTGAGTGAGACGTAAAATGATCATTCTCAATAATGTGAATAATTTTATCCATAGTTTTTACGGATTCAATGGGGAACTTTCCTGCGGCTGTTTCACCGGATAACATTACTGCATCTGAACCATCCAGTACAGCATTTGTCACATCAGATGCTTCCGCACGTGTTGGGCGTGGATTATGGATCATAGATTCTAACATTTGAGTAGCAGTAATTACAGGGACGCCTTCTGAATTACAATATTTGATTATTTTTTTCTGAATGGAAGGTACTTCTTCAGCATTAACTTCAACTCCCAAATCACC
>DAOWAQ010000363.1 GCA_030634505.1 Calditrichia bacterium | reverse complement strand
CGGGAGTTGAGACCCATGCTAACGCCTTGCAAACAATAATTGACCAAAACTATCTTTCAGAAATTGGATTTTGGGAAAACCTGATTTTATTGATTTTACTGGCATTAGTGCTTTATATAATAACGTATTATTTGCCATTAATCTGGGGCATTATTTCATCGGTATTCGTGGTTTTTATATATTTTGCAAGCAGTATTTATTTATTTACTGATTACAATTTTATTTCTGAAATTACTACACCAATATTTTTAATTATTTTTTCATTTGGTGGACATACATTCTACCAATACATTCTTTCGCAAAAAGAAAAAAAATTAATACAGGGCGCTTTTGCTCACTATGTTCCAGAAAAAGTTGTTTCAAAAATATTAGAGAATCCTGACCAATTACAACTTGGTGGAGAACTACAAGTAGTTTCTGTAATGTTTTCCGATGTTGCCGGTTTTACCTCTATATCAGAAAAACTTACGCCAACACAGCTAGTCTATTTACTTAATGATTATCTTACCGAAATGACAGAGATCGTTTTACAGAATGATGGAATTATTGATAAATATGAAGGAGATGCTATTATGGCTGAATTTGGCGTCCCTGTTCATTATGATAATCATCCTTATATGGCATGTAAATCCGCGATAGAGATGCAGAGAAAATTAAAAGAAATGAGAGCTTTCTGGAAAAAACAAAATAAACCAATGCTAAAAGCAAGAATCGGAATAAATACCGGAGAAGTAATTGTCGGGAACATGGGTTCGCGTAATGTGTTTGATTATACTGTTATGGGAGATCATGTAAATCTTGGTTCCAGGTTGGAAGGAGCCAATAAATTTTATGGTACTGATATCATGATAAGTGAATTCACTCATGAATATATAAAAGATCAATTTTATACCAGACCCCTGGATTTAATTAAAGTAAAAGGAAAAGATAAACCCATCAAAGTTTACGAACTAATTGCATTTAAGGAAGACAAATTAAAAGATAACTACCTGCAAATGTTACAATTATATGAACAAGGCATTAATTCCTATAATTCCAGAAATTGGGACGAAGCTATTGATAGTTTTGAGCATTGTATTAGATTAGTTCCCACAGATTCACCTTCTGAAGAATATCGGAGACGTTGTATTGAATATAAGTTCAATCAGCCACCGGAGGAGTGGGATGGTGTTACAATAATGAAAGAAAAATAAAATACATTCAAAACATATAATCTTCCACAAGTTTTAATTGAATTGTCTAATTATTTTTTTTACCTTTTTTCTTTATTCTTTAAGGAAATAAATGAAAGAAAAACGTATTTTGTGGGCTGATGATGAGATTGAGCTTCTTCAGCCCCACATTCTTTTTTTGCAATCCAAGGGCTATAGAATTGATACTGTTACCAATGGCGATGATGCTATTTCAAAAAGTAGAGAAATCTACTATGATATAGTTTTGTTGGATGAAATGATGACCGGAAAAGATGGATTAACTACTTTAAATGAGATCAAAACAATACATCCTCAATTACCCGTCATCATGATAACCAAAAGTGAAGAAGAAAGTTTGATGGAAGATGCCATTGGACATAAAATTGATGATTACTTAACCAAACCTGTTAACCCTAGTCAAATATTATCTGCATGCAAAAAACTTCTTGATAAAAAGAACATTACTGTTGAAAGGAAAAGCAGGCAATACCCGGCAGAAATCAACCGGATTTCATCGATATTAATGAATCCTTTGGATTATCAGCAATGGATTGATTTATATTTGAAAATTGTTCAATGGGATGTAGAGTTTGATGAGATTGAAGAAACTCAGTTCAGAGATATTTTGTACGATCAAAGGAAAGAATGTAACGTTGAATTTGGGAAATTTTTAGAAAAAAACTATTCGAATTGGGTTTGGGGTAAGTCATCTTCACCTGTGTTGTCTCCTGATTTAGTAAAAAAATATATTGTTCCTGAACTAAAGAATGGCAAAAAAATTATTTTTATGGTTATTGATTGTTTAAGATTAGACCAATGGTCTATTCTTGAACAAAACTTTTATCAATATTTTAATATAAAGAAAGAATATTATTATTCTATCCTGCCGACAGCCACTCCGTTCTCAAGAAATTCAATTTTTAGTGGATTGTTTCCGGACGATATTGAAAAGAAGCACCCTGAATTATGGAACTCTGGAACCGACGACGAAGGAAGTTTAAATAAATATGAAGACATACTTTTAGAACAAAACCTAAAAAGGAACGGTGTGTCTTTGTCGAAGGATTTAAAATATGTTAAAATTATGAATAATGAAGATGCCAGGGCGTTTATGAGAAATATTGATAATCATCTGGATACACAATTTCTTACAGTTGTTTTAAACTTCGTTGACATCCTCGCTCATAGTAGATCAGATCTTCCAATCTTAAAAGAAATTGCTCCCGATGAATCTGCTTACCGTTCTTTAACAAAAAGCTGGTTTGAACATTCAGTCATTTTCGATGCAATTAAAAGATTCTCGAAAGAAGATGTAATATTATTCATTTCTACAGATCATGGAAGTGTAAGGGGAATGCGTGGTACTAAAGTAATAGGAGACAGGGAAACTTCTACAAATCTACGATATAAATTTGGACGCAGTTTAAAAGTTGATCAAAAAAATGCTATTTACGTGAAAGATCCCAGGGAATTCAGGCTTCCAAAAATTAATCTCAACACAACATTTATAATTGCAAAAGAAGATTACTATTTTATCTACCCCACAAATTATAATAAATATCTTAATTATTATAAAAATAGCTTTCAACATGGCGGTGCTTCTATGGAAGAAGTAATCTTGCCTTTTTTGCGTCTTGAAGGCAAATGAAAAATGGACAAAAATGTATTAATTAAAATAAAAGCAAGAAATGAATCTGATACAAAAGAATTTGCTGAAGAATCTTTGATATATTTTAAAGCCGGGGATACAATTTTATTATATGGGGATTTAGGAAGCGGTAAAACGTATTTAACAAAATTGTATGGTCAAATGCTAGGGGTTGATTTTGACGTAACCAGTCCTTCATTTTCAATCATTAACCAGTATCAGGGAGATGTTCTTATTAATCATCTCGATTTTTATAGAGTACAAAATAGTAATGAATTATTTAATTTGGGATTGGATGATAT
>DAOWAQ010000016.1 GCA_030634505.1 Calditrichia bacterium | reverse complement strand
TATTTTCAAAAGTTGAAAATTCCCTATTCGATTTATTAACTCTTCCAAAATATTCTTCCATCAGTTCATTTACAGTTGAATTCGGATTTGGATCTCTTTGTTCCCAATATGTCTTGAAGAATAACTTTTGTTCTTCAATATCAGCTTCCATATATTTATCCAGAGAATCCTCAGAAATTATGTAACGCATTTGTCGTAATGCTAATGAAATATCTTCACTAGATTGTGGTGTAGTCACCCAATAAAATGATATCAGTTTTCTTCTTTCAGACGAGTCATCATTATCTTCTATTTTTAATACAATATTATAATTATTTTTTTGTAATCTTTTTTTCTCAATTTTAAAGTAATGATTTGAAACAACTTTTTCAGGTTGAATTACGATTAATGAATCAAAATCTACTTCTTCGTTCTTTGATAAAAATTGATATCTAATCTGCACATTCTTTGGTACCTTTGCAGAATATAATTCATAGTAAATATAAAAATACTCCAGTTTTTCCGGAAAATTATTTTTTATTTTTGGAACAATGTTAATCAGCTTTCCAGTTGAATCGGTTACTATATTTTCCAGAAGTAATATATCACTTAATACAACAGATTTTTCTGAGATATCCTTTAATTTAATTTCAACCTTCCTGTTTATAGATTTATTGGATGTTAAATCATTTGCCTGCACTTTAATCACATAATCACCGGCAGGAATAATAAACTCTTCGTTCAGAATCATTTTTTTTTCGCGACTATTCGTTAAATCAAAATTCCATTCATTTAATTCTTTTATTAAATTCTTTGAATGTACCTGTTCTTCATTATCATTAAGTATAAGAATAACAAATTCAATTTTTGCATTAAAACTATTGTCATTTTGCCTAATAAACGTTATATCGTCATAGAGCATTTCGCTATATAATATGATTTTATTATTTTGGCCGTCTTCAGTAAAAGATCTAAATATTTCGACGTTAAAAAATGGAACGCCAACACCGCTAAATTCTGATTTTTGTTGATATTGTCCAAATGAACTCAAAGAGAACAATATAGTTATCAAAATTACTAATTTAACAATATTCATTTTTTACACCTTTTTTAACATGAATAAATTCGCCATATAATTCATATTCACTGGCATCATTTATTTTTACCGGAAAAATATTTCCTATTAATTCTAAATTAGAAGTGTTACTATTTATTATGACCTCATTGTCAATTTCTGGTGTATCCCGAAATGTTCTTCCTACATAGCATTGATTTTCATCATCATACCTATCTACCAATACATTCTGAGTTGAATTTATCAACTGTTCATTCAAGTTCTGTGAAATTTCCTGCTGAATCTCCATAATTATATTTTTTCGCTCAATCGCTACAGATTGTTCCACTTTATTATTCAAATTGTAAGCCCCGGTACCTTCCTCGTCAGAATAGGAAAATGTCCCTAACCGGTTAAATTTTATATCCCGAATAAATCTCTTTAATTCGTCAAAATCAAATTCAGTCTCTCCGGGATGACCTAAAATTATTGTAGTTCTTAAAGATATTTCCGGTTGTTTATTACGTATTTTAGAATATAAACTAATAATCGACTCAGTTGTTTCAGCACGATTCATTTTTTTGAGCACATTGTTACTCACATGTTGAATTGGCATATCCAAATATGGTATTAATGATGGAAATTCCGACATCATTTCGATATACTCAAATGGGAAATTGGTCGGATACCAATATAAGGGTCTTATCCATTGAAACAAGTCTTTTTCTGCAAGTTTGACCAGTAATTCGACTATCTTTTGTTTACCGTAATAATCTTTACCATAATATGATGTGTCCTGAGATACCAGTATAAGTTCTTTCACACCTTTATTTGCTAACATTTCAGCTTCTTCTAAAATATCTTCAATAGTTCTGCTTTTGTGTTTACCTCTAATCAATGGGATTGCACAAAATGAGCATTTATGATTACAGCCTTCACTTATTTTTAAATATGCATAATGTTGAGGCGTCGATATATTTCTGATATTATATAAATTATCAACTTGAAAATCATTTTTACCTAGTACACTAAGAATTCCCTTATAATCTTCAGTGCCAAAAATTCCATCAATTTCTTTAATCTCTTTTTTTAATTCCTTTTTATATCTTTGGGATAAACATCCGGATACTATTACCTTTTTATTTGAGTCATTTTTTTTTAGCTCGATAGCTTCAAAAATAGCATCAATAGATTCTTTCTTTGCATCTTCAATAAATCCACAGGTATTCAGAATTATTACATCCGCCTCATCCGGATTTTCAATAATTTGAAAATCTTTATTTATCAATTGTCCGGATAAAACATCAGAATCCACCTGATTTTTAAAACATCCTAAAGTAGTTATATGAACTTTTTTCATTCTTGAGAAAATAATCCTTCTACAAATGTCTCAGGGTTAAAAACTTCCAAATCATCAATTTTTTCACCTACGCCAATATACTTCACAGGTATTTGTAATTCTTTATTTATTCCCAGAACCACACCGCCTTTAGCTGTGCCATCTAATTTGGCTAAACATATACTATCAACTTGAGCAGCCTTTTTGAATTCCTTAGCCTGGTTTATGGCATTTTGACCTGTACCGGCGTCAAGTACTAAAATAACTTCATGCGGAGCATCTGGAATTTTGTTTTTAATAACTCGAAAAATCTTATTTAATTCATTCATCAAATTTGTTTTAGTATGCAATCTGCCAGCTGTATCGATAATCAGGTAATCCATGTTTCTTGATTGCGCCGCAGATATTGCGTCAAATACGACAGCAGATGGATCTGCTCCACTGCTATGTTTAATAATATCACACCCTACTTTTTCTGCCCAAATTGCTAATTGTTCTATTGCCGCAGCTCTAAAAGTATCAGCTGCTGCTAATAAAACCAAATTCCCATCACTTTTTAACTTATTAGCCAGCTTAGCAATCGATGTTGTTTTACCGGTTCCATTAACTCCCACGACGAGTAAAACTTTTAATCCATCTTTACTATTTATTGTTTCAACTGGTAATAACATCTTTTTTATTTCATCTTTGATCAGATTTTCCAATTCAGCTTCATCCTGATATCGATCAGATTTTGCTCTTTCTTCAATTTTTTCTATCAAATACATCGATGCTTCAACCCCAACATCGCCGGTGATTAATATTTCTTCAAGTTCTTCCAGAAAATCATCATCTATTTTTCTTTTTGCGGTTAAAAGCCTGCTAACTTTTCCAAATACACCTTCACGGGTTTTTTTCAAACTATTTTGAAGCTTACCAAATATCATTTACCAGTTCCTTCTGCAATCAGATTTTATTTAATAATCATTTTATTAACTTTTGAATTTACGAATAAATATTAAGTATAAATGAAAAGGAATTAATAATAATTAAATTAATCCACATTTCAATATTCCTTATTTTCCTGAAAAATTCGGATAATCCAAATTAAATCGAAATCTAAAATAATATTTTGTTGAATAAAAGCCCAAAACCATAATTAAAATATAATACGGTATTTTTAAACAAATACTTATAGCAAAAAATAATATTGCAAATTTAGTTGCTAATATGGTATGTGATGTTTTGAATGAGAAAATTGTTAATAAAAAAAATGGCAAAGACAATACATAAAAAATCATTGCTTGAATATCGTGTGAAATCACAGAAATCATAATCCCTATTCCGAAGAGAAAAAATGCAGAAAGAATTACAGATTTATTACCATATTTAACAGCAAGTGTCTTTTTGTCTATCTTTTGGTCACCGCTTATATCAGGAAGAGTAGTAAACAAATAAAGCGCGGTATTTAAAAACAAATATGGAAGTGAATCAATAATTAAATTTAAATTAAATTTGCTATGCATACTCCAGCCAATGGCAAACGCCAACCATCCCATAAAAGCATTAGAAATCAGACTAGCCCCTGGTTTATTTTTAAATTCAAATGGCTTAAAATTGTATAAATATCCTGTTATAACCAAAAACAAGATAAATAATATAAATATTTGGAAATTAATTAAATATCCTATGATCAAAGATACTATCATTAATAAAATAACCTCAGTAATCGCTTTTCGACTACTAATGTAGTTATTTGAAATCAAAAAAAGTTTTGAATTTATTTTATCACTTTCTTTATCGGCCAGTTGATTCAGCACAAAAGTACTTCCCATGACCATAGCGAATGAAGTAATTAATATTGCAATATTTAAATAATCTATCTGATTAATAATTGCAAAAGGTAAATAGAATTCTGATTTGTACGGTATTAAGTAACCAGCAAGTAAAGTAGACCATCCCGGAAAAAACAGCATAGGGCGAAGTACAAAAAAATAATCCAGTTTATTTAATCTAGAATTCTCGTTAATCTTTTTGCTCTTTCTCTTTTGTCAGACATTCTTTAATTGAAACAGGATAGTTACCATCAAAACAAGCAGTGCAATAATTTTGACCATTATCTTTTGGCATTGCATTTAACATCATTTCTAAAGAAAGATATTCCAGTGAATTTACACCCAAATATTTTGCAATTTCGGATACACTTCTTCCATTAGCAATTAGTTCTTCTTTCGTAGGAAAATCCATTCCGTAATAGCATGGGTATTTTATTGGAGGTGATGTAACTCTAATGTGAACCTCTTTTGCGCCTGCCTTTCGTATTCGTTTGACAAGACCTTTGATAGTCGTTCCCCGAACAATTGAATCATCCACCATGACAACTCTTCTGTCGTTTAACACACCTCCAACAGTGTTATACTTTATCAACACGTTCATGTCTCTTATTTTCTGCTTAGGATGTATAAAAGTGCGACCAATGTAATGGTTTCGTATTAGTCCAATTTCATATTTAGCTTCGCTGCGGGCTGAATAACCTAACGCAGCTGTATTACTGCTATCAGGTACACTTATTACAATATCTGCTTCACTCGGTTTTTCCTCTGCTAAATTTTTGCCAAGTTTTCGACGAGTTTTATCAACATATTCACCAAATATTTGACTATCAGGTCTGGAAAAATATACGAATTCAAATACACAATGTTTTGGTGTTGTTTTTTCAATTACCTGGCGACTTTTCATTCCTTTTTTATCTACAATGAGCATCTCACCCGGTTTAACATCACGAATATACTCTGCTTCAATTAAATCAAAAGCGCATGTTTCACTTGCAAAAATAAAACTATCTTTCTTTTTTCCAATTGCCAAAGGTCTAAAACCATGCTGGTCCCTCACTGCAATTAATTTATCTTTAGTAATAAAGACTAAAGAAAATGCTCCTTCAATTTGCTGTACTGCTTCAGAAATTTTCTCCTCAATTGAGTTTCGCCAGGATTTGGCTACAAGATGTAATATTACTTCACTATCTGTAGTGGTTTGAAAAATCGAACCCCTGTCCTCCAATTTTCCGCGTAAACTGTGAGAATTTACCAAATTACCATTGTGGGCAACACCTATAGTTCCTAATTTATGATTCACAA
This sequence comes from Calditrichia bacterium, assembly GCA_030634505.1. Lineage (GTDB taxonomy): Bacteria > Calditrichota > Calditrichia > JAJRVZ01 > JAJRVZ01 > DAOWAQ01. The sequence continues at coordinate 11,362 of DAOWAQ010000016.1, read as the reverse complement.
CTATGGGACCGATATTTTGTTCATTGGATGATCCGGTCGTGGAATATCGATTATGACCTATAGCAATGTGACCCGGTAATTCTTCTAATACGTTTTGATCAAACACATCAGAAACAAGCCCCATACCTAAATGTTTATGTATTTTTTCACCATCACTACTTGCAATACCACTGCTTTCCTGTCCTCTGTGCTGTAGAGAATATAATCCTAAATATGTCCAAATCGATGCCTCAGGACTACCAAATACTCCAACTATTCCGCAATAGTCTTCAGGCTTATCAATAGAATTATTCATAATTGAGATTTAATCCGTAATTCTTATATGGTTTGAATAAATCCAGGGTCTGTTTAAATAATATACTTCAACTCGATAAATACCCGGCTTATTAATTTCAAAAATAAGGTTCTTACCTTTTTGACTTACTAATTTTTCTCCATTTCTTATCAGATGTGTAATAGCAGTTTTTGGTAAATTTACATGCAAATGGGTGCGTTTATCAAATTCAATTTTATCTCCAATTTGTGCTCTTTTTTTTCTGTTTTGTGCATAAAACCGAAATCCACGCGCATCTCCGCTGTAATGATTAGAAATAAAACTTCTACAATTAAGCAAATTTTCATATAATATATTTAAATCCTGTTTGTAATCTTTTGATTCCATTAATGGTCTGTCAGTCAATATATGGGTACGGATAGTTTTAAAAAGTACTTTGTATCTAAAAATAGTTATCCCAAATAGTCCCCACAATTTATAAATGTGCCCATGAGCATCTACTCCTCCAATCCCCACAACTTTTCTGTCTAAATTAACTTCATCCCACTTTTTTAATGTTTCCTTTTGCGGAGAAACTATTGCTTTTCTCGGATTAAAAACACGCCAATATTTATTAAGATTTGTTAACCCTTCCATCCATTCTGACATTTGATTCCATATTTCAATACCATTGAAGTAATCTGATTCCCAGAGAGTCCAGGGATATGGCGGGTATTTTTTTATTGCCGATCTTTTCTCATCCGGATGAGCAATAAATCCAAATCCGCCCGATTCTTGTACTTGTCTTACATATTCAGATGGATTATGGAAATTTTTCACTTCTTTGTCCAACCTGAATGCCAAATAATGATTCAGATCATTCTCATCATTAATTTCATAACCTACACCAACTAGTACGCCACCATACCAGCCTTCTAATCCATCTCTTTTCGCCTGCAACGTATTGTGATCAGTCATTAATAAATAATCCAAATCAACTTCACCAGCGATTGAAGCAATATCAGGAATAGATCTGGAGCCATCACTATAGGTTGAATGGATATGAATAACCCCAACATATTCATGCAATTGATCATGCATTATTTAATCTCCAACACTGCTATTGCTGTTGCAATCCCTGCTATATTTGCCAACAAGTCTCGCCATGAAAATATATTATTTGGTTTTTGACTATCTAAAGTTTCTTTAGCTAATCCAAGTGTAAATATTATACCAATCCCAAGTTTTTTACTGTTTGATTTGTCAATATTTAATTGCCTATTGTTAACTTTTGTAAAAAGTATGGTTCCAATAAAGCTTCCGATGAAATGCTGCCCTTTGTCAATTGCAAACCAAGATTCATTTTTAATTGTGTTTGGCATATTCTTTCCGGTATCCGGAAAGTTTTGATTATTTACAGAAATATTCTGACCGATAGTATTTATTATTAATAAAAATAAAACAAAAATTATTACGATAAATTTCATAATTGGAATTATGCAATCAAAATGAGAGTGTTAGATTGAATCCATATATATCATCTATAGGTATAACCGACATACTAAATTCCATAGTTTCATCAAATTTATATAAGTAAGCATCAACAAATGCGTCAACCATATTTAATGTATACGTTAATCCGGCATACCATGTATTTACGGATCTTCTTTCCAGATAACCTTTATTTCCTGTATCCATGTATCGAATATTACTTATTACAGCTTTACGAACAAAATCTGCAACAATTCCAAAAGTAATTATAGCTTTTAGATATTGATCATTGTAAACTTGCCCCCAGCCTGGCAACATTGCAGATCTAACGGCAGCTCCCCACGGAGACTTCATTGGAATATCTGAAAACATTTCTGACTTCCAAACAAGATTTTCTCCGTTCATCTGTGTCTTTACAACATCCAAAACATTTAATAAATATAACTGACCATATAATAAAGCATATTTTCTAAATCGTGTCAGGTATTTATTGTTGTCAGTTCTGTTATACCAATAATAATTGTATGCTCCATTATAAACCAAGCTACCGGCAATTCCATAAAACACTATTGCTTTTCCCGGTCTTTCCTGCATTACCTGTCCATACCCTGGGATAATTGCAGATCTTATAACATTTGGCCAGAAGGATGTAACAATAGTATCCACATTTTGTTCTGATTTTGGAATTTCCTCAATTATTTCTTGTTGTGATAAACCTGTATTTATAAGAATTGTAAGTAACGTAAGACAGATTGATAAAGAATGCTTAATTAATAGTTTTAGATACAACAAATTTAATCGCTTTTGGTATTATGTGTATGTTAATTTCTTTCAAATTACAGCTTATTAACTCTCCGTCTGCATGAACAGCTAAACCTTTATCTGATTTCACTACAATAGATTTACATTTATCTATTGTTACTTCAGGCAGATTAACATGTTCCCCTGAATAAGCTTTTACAAGATTTTGCAGTATCTTAAATTTATTAACATCCTGAATAATGTTCAAATCCAATAATCCATCATCTATTTGAGCAAATGGAGTTAATTTTATTCCCCCACCTAAACTAATACCGTTCCCCACTGTCACCATAAATAGTTTTTGAACCATTAATTTGTCATTATATTTCAATTCCATTAGGGGTGCTTTATAAGCCTTTAATGTTTTAATAATTGCATACAAATAGACCACACGCCCTCTTAGTTTCTTGATTTTCAAACTTTCATTTACAACCCATGCATCGAATCCAATTCCAACACCATTATGAAAAATTCGGTCACCTACTTTACCCACATCAATGGGTTTTGTATTACCTTTAATCACTATATTTAAAGCATCTTTTGGTTGAATTGGAATATTTACTGCCCTGACAAAATCATTTCCGGTACCAACCGGAATAATACCAACTCTTGTATCAATTTCTATCAAACCATTTATTACTTCCTGAAGAGTACCGTCTCCTCCCACAGCAATTATATACTCAAAATCTTTTGTGGATTTTGCAGCTATTTCCGAAGCATTTCCAGGACATTTTGTATATTGAAGATCAAAATCCAAATTCCTGTTTTTGCATTCTTCTTCCAGCCATTTTCCCATGGACCTTCCCTTTCCACGAGAAGCAGCAGGATTAACAATAAATTTATAATTTGGCATATTAAATAGTCGCTATGCAATCAATTTCTACAAGAACATTTTTAGGTAAACAACTAACCTCTACTGTAGATCTTGCAGGTTTAGAATCATTAAAGTATTTTGCATATACCTTATTTACTTTTGAAAAATCATTCATATCTTTCAGAAATATTGTCGTTTTAACAACTTTATCCAAAGATGAACCCGCAGCTGATAGAACTGCTTTTAAATTTTCCAATACTAATTTAGTTTGATCTTCAACGTTAGTATTTAATATTTCACTGGTCTGTGGATTTATAGCAATTTGTCCCGAAGTAAACAAAAATTCACCAAACTGCACTGCCTGACTATAAGGTCCGATAGGTTTAGGAGCTTTATCAGTTTCAATTATTTTTTTTAACATGTATTACCTTTCATTTTTTGTGTTTAAAGTAATTAACACCTAATTTAATGTCAAGGTGTTTTTATGAATCAATAGTGATTTGTAATGATTTTTCTGTGGTAAGAAACATTTACCAAAACCGTGAAACGTGAAACATGAAACATGATTTTTTTAAAATATTTCATTTTTTTGTTACAAAAAACTTGATTCTTAATATAGCTTTATTAATATGTTTGTGTGTCACGGAGGTCATTGTTAATAACTTGTTAATAACTTTTGACTATTAACAAGTTTCAACTTAACCTGCTGATAAACATTTCAGATTCCCAAAAGTTAGATTTTAATTTAAACCATTGTTATTTAAGTGTTTACATAGAGTTTTTGTTTTGTGGTAACTGTTCTAAAGTATTAATAATATTGAAGATTGAAGATTTATTTTTGCTGTCTGTTTATTGTGAATAAGTACCTAACGGTTAGCAAATTAAAGGACTTAAATGCAGAGAAAATCTAACCTTGCTGAAAACATTTTAACTACCCCTAAGGAGCTTTGGGAAAGAACCAGTGAGGTACTGAAAGAGACAATAAATCCCAGGAGTTACCAAACCTGGTTTGCACCAATTCAACCCCTTGATTTAACCGATTCAACTATAATATTAGGAGTGCCAAATAAATTTTTTCAAGAGTGGATAGATAATCATTATACAAAAATATTAAAAAATGCATTAATTCAAACATCAGGATATTCCCTATCAGTTCAGTTTAAAGTTTTGGACAACAAACCATTTTCTGCTTACACAGATAATATCATTAATGATATAGAAATAAAACACACACCTGCGTCTGATAGAGATTTTTCAAGTAGTAATTTAAATTCCAATTATACATTTGACAACTTTATAATCGGAGACGGAAACAAGTTTGCACAAGCTGCAGCCTGGGCAGTTTCAGAGTCACCTGGAAATACTAATTATAATCCGTTAATCATTTATGGTGGTACAGGGCTTGGAAAAACACATTTAATTCAGGCCATAGGGAATAATGTATTACGTAGATCCAATAACTTAAAAGTTTACTATACTTCGAGTGAAAGCTTTACGAGCCATTTTATAACCTCCATTCAACAAAATAATGTAATTGAATTTTCTAATTTTTATAGATCATGCGATCTATTAATGATTGACGATATACAGTTTTTTTCAAATAAAGGAAAAACTCAGGAGGAATTTTTTCATACATTTAATGCTCTGCATCAGAATAAAAAACAGATAGTGTTAACATCCGATCGGCCAGTTAATGAACTAAGTTTTTTAGAGGAACGACTCATATCAAGATTTAAATGGGGATTAGTTGCAGATATACAACCGCCTGATTTAGAAACGAGAATTGCCATTCTTCAAAGCAAATGTGAAGAGAATAATTTGCAGATACCAAATGATATAATTGATTATTTAGCAGTTAATTTAACTCATAATATCAGAGAATTGGAAGGAGCACTTACAAGGTTGATGGCACAGGTACTATTGACGCATACTGAACCTACTCTTGAATTAGCGCAAAAAGTAGTAACTGAAATCGGCCAGCCAATATCCAAAGGAATAACCATAGATCAGATTATTCAATTAACTTCAAAAGCATTTGATGTTCCCCAGGAAAGCTTTATGAAAAAAAGTAGAACAAAAGATATCGCTTTTGCACGACAGGTCGCTATGTATTTATCAAAAGAATTGTCCAAATTTTCCACAACAACAATAGGACTTCATTTTGGGGGGCGTGATCATAGTACGGTTATATACGCACACAAAGTAATAGAAGGACAAATAAAGATTGATGCCATTTTAAGAAACAAAATTGAAGAAATTAAAAGAATGCTCCAATATTCCAGGTAAAGCTTATCAGAACTTTCATTACTTCAAAATTCCCTTCCAATAGGATAAAATAGATATATTTTCACCTCCATAATAACTGAATTTTATCAATTTTATATTTACAACCAATATTATTTGTACTTGTAACAATAACAAAAATTCTGACAATTTTACTTTAAATAAATTTGAATTAAAGAATAGACTTGTACCAACTTAGGTATAAAAACAAAATGGTAAGTGATATTTTATAATCTGAATCTGCTAACAATTTAAAGAATGTAAGAAAACGATATTTAAAGTAATATAATTGAAAAGAAAATTTTATGAGTTTATGTAATTTATAATTTTTATATACATAGAATTTATTTAGCAAAGCTTACTTTAAACTGTATGTATTTATCCTTTTCATGAATCACATTTTTTATTGCATTATAAGTTGCCAGAGCTTCGTCTAATTGATCACTAATTGCAGGTAAATCTGATGTATCCGTATAAGCCATTAAACTTAGGAGATAATCTTTTTCACGCAAATCAAGAGAAATCTCCAATGGTTGTTGTGTTAATTGTTTTAAATAATTAATCAAATAATTCAGGACTTTTATCAGCGGTTTTGGATCTTCAGTGGCAATACGACATCCTTCGTCTAAAATTAAGTTCGCATCAAAATCTTTATTATCTTTTATTAAATATATTAATTGTTTTAGATCAAATGGATTTGCTGGCATAATACTCTCCAGTTAATATTAATAAACGATCATTTCTAACTTCTTTAAATATATGCATATTCAAAGACAAATATTTTAATAGGATAATTTATATGACCAACTTTATTAAAATAATGTAGAAGTATAGGAAATATTTACTAAATAGACAATAAAAATTTATTTTTTCTTTTGATTTAAATAATAATAAACAAAAATAAAACTAATTATACATCATTTTCTTGAAAAGTTTATCTAAAACTTTTGCGGGCAATAAACGAGGTAACCACCAATGAGTTAGTTTATTATGTACAATAATATATCTGGTTTTCGGTTTCTTTTTCGTAAATGCCTGATAAACAATATTACTTACTTTATTCACAGAAATAATGTCTTTTAATGATTTTTCAATATTTCTAAATACTTTGCCCAAAGCACTATAAAAATCTGTATGTTCATATTTTGATAAATCCGGCACTTTATCCCAAATTTCTGATTGAGTACTTCCCGGTTCAATAACAATTGTTTTAATTCCATAAAGAGCTAACTCTCTGCGAAAGGCATCCGAGATTGCTTCTAAAGCATGTTTAGATGCAGCGTAAACACCAAGAAAGGGAAACACATTTTTACCGCTTACAGAACTAATATTAATTATTCGCCCGGGGTTATCACCTCTAAGCAGAGGGACAAATGCTTTTGTAACATTTAAAACTCCAAACACATTTATATCAAATTGATTTTTTATTTCTTCTTCCGGGATATGTAAAATTGGACCGGAAACTGCTATGCCAGCATTATTTATTAATCCTGATAATGTTTGTTGATTTAATTCTGTTCTTACTTTTTCGACAGCTTTGAAAATTGCAGTTGAGTCTGTAACATCAAAAAGTATTGGATAATATAGTTCCCCAAATTCATTTTTTAACTTTTCCGCATCTTTTTCAGTTCTAACACTACCAAATACTTTATAACCATGACTTATAAATTTTCGGGTAAGATCAAAGCCAATTCCGGTTGAAACTCCTGTAATCACTACTGACTTCATCAATCTAAATTCCTTTATTATAAAATGATTTTATATATTATTAAGAATTGTTGTTAATCCTTTTTTATGATCAAGCCCAATATCAATTAGCATAACTTTACGTGATCCATCTGATAACGCTTGCCTGTCTCCAAATGCTTGTGCTAAAATAAGTGTACCAAATGATATTGAAGATTCATTGCTTCCTGCATCATCCGGAATTTCTAAATCACTTTTGGACTTACCTATTATTTGAATAAACATTCCGTTTCCGGAATCTCCTTTGTGAAGCTGTCCCGTTGAATGTAAAAATCTTGGACCGTAACCAACGGTAGTAGCAATCTTCCATTGTTTTTGTATTTCGGTTCTGATTAAGTGCAGCAATTCATCTACTTCCTCGGAAGGTGCTAAATATGCTTGTATCGCAATGTATGCTTTTTTTACTGTTTGTTCTTCAATTTTATTTTTATTTGCAATAAAACTATTTATACATTCTTTTACTGAACCTGAATCAATATCAGCAAGGATTTTCAAAGCATCACTTTCAAAATTATATTTCACCTGTGGTAAAACACCTTTTACCTGATAATCGGTAACCATTTTTCGTGCCAATACCTTTGCTGATTCCACATTTGGTTGATCGAATGGATTTATACCTAAAATATGACTGGCAATAACTGTCGCAAATTCCCAGCGAAATAATTCAGCGCCAATTTCGTACAAGTCTTGTATTTTAATTTCTAAGATAGGATAGTTCATCTCTTTCAATTTTCGAATATTAGTCATTTGCTTTGATAGTTGATCATATTGAATTGAAACAAATAGCCGGTCATTTGAATAAAATTCGGGAGATAATAATTCCTCTCCATCTATCGGTAGGATACCTACTCCTTCTTTACCAGTACTTTCGGCGATGAGTTGTTCAAGCCAAGCTCCCAAATACTTAAGTTCAGGCGATATAATAAATGTTACTTTTTCTTTAGCACTTTTGGCCAGTTCTCCCAGAATTGCACCCAACCAAACTCCGGGATTTTTCTCTGCATCAGGCTGTTTACATTCTTCTACCATACTAATTGCATAACTAAGTATTTGTTTTATATCAACACCAATCAAAGCTGCCGGGACCATTCCGAATAAAGATAATGCAGAATATCTCCCACCGATATTTGGGTCATTCAAAAATATTTTTCTAAAATCTAAAGTTTTTGCTAATGATTCAAGCCCACTTGCCGGATCTGTGATTGCAATAAAATGTTTACCAACTTTTTCTTTTCCAATAATTTCACTGGCTCTATTGTAAAAATATTTCATGAAGGAAATTGTTTCAACCGTGCCCCCTGATTTTGTTGAAACCATAAAAAGTGTTTTCGTAATATCGATTGCTTGCTCCTGTTTCAAAACAGCTCCGGGATCAGTACTATCGAGCACTGCCAAATCCAAATATCCTTCTTTGACGCCGAATGTCTTTCTGAAAACCTCAGGAGCAAGACTAGAACCACCCATACCCAAGAGCAATGCGTGAGTAAACCCCTCTGCACGAACCTGATCAACAAAATGATTAATTTCACTCAAAACCTCAATTGTTGATTCGGGACTTTGCAACCATCCTAATCGGTTAGTAATTTCATCCGGACTATTTTTCCAAACAGTATAATCCATATCCCAAATTCGGGAGACAATTTTCTCACTATTTAACTTTTCAATAGATTTCATAATAGCAGGTTTAAACTGTTCTAATCCAGAAATTATGTTGAATTTCTCTTTTTGATTAAAATTTTCTGTTTTTTTCATTTACTATCTCCGCCTGTACTGGCAATTTAAGATGCGTATTTATGTAGATTTAACAGATAATGCAGCACCAACAATCCCGGCACTATTACCTAGTTTTGCAGTAACAATATTTGTTTTCAAATCTAAAAAAGGAATGAATTTTTCTGGGGATGAGCTTATTCCCCCTCCAATAATTATTAAATCCGGAGACAAAAGCATTTCCATAATGTTTAAATACTTATTCACCCGTTTAGCCCATTTTTTCCAACTCAGGTTTTCTTGTTCCCGAACTACGGTAGAAGCATTTTTTTCTGCTACGATACCATCCATTTCTATCTGCCCAAATTCGGTATTTGGGAGTAACTGACCATTAATAAATATGGCTGAGCCTATTCCTGTACCTAACGTTAATAATAATACGACACCACCATTTGAATTATTATGTTGTTTACCTGCACCAAATTGCATTTCTGCTAAAGCTGCTGCATCAGCATCATTTATAACACAAACCCGGCTAGTCGTATATTTTCTTAATTCTCGTTCTACATTTAGGCCAACCCATTCCTGGTCTAAATTACCAACAAATTTAACCGTTCCTTCTTTTACTACTCCCGGAAAACCACAACCTACATCACCACTCGATTCATTTGCTTCAATTTGTTCATGAATCAATTTAATAATAGAGCTAGGAATTGATGGATTGGGTGTAACGATTTTAACCTTTTTAGAGGTTATTTTGCCTGATTTTTTGTTTACCAATGCAATTTTTATACCTGTTCCACCAATATCAATACCCATAACTATATTTACATTCAAATTATCATTCATTGCTGAAATCCCTCAAATAATTTTTAATTTTATTTATCAATTTGGTAAATGATTTATAAATAAACAAATAATAAAATTTAATAAATTGGCTAATAATGTTAGCTATTTTTTAACTAATATTATATGTCAATTTGAAAAATTATTCTTCAATATTGCTGATTTGGACCAACGGCTTGTTAAATGAAAGTGTATCCATTGGACAAACGGTTACACAGATTCCACAACCTATACAGGAACTTGTTTCATTATCCAGTACTTCCTGTTTTAATGCATACGACATAACATCAATGCCAACCTGACAATTTCGAGAACATTCATAACAGCCAATACATTTATCATTTGCATGAATGTGAAATTTACTAATCCCGATCTTGGCATAAAACTTGGACATAATTTGCATGAATTTCGCCAAAGGACACCAGTAACGGCACCAAACTTTGCCGCCCAAAAATGGATACAATGTGACAGGTAATATTCCCACCAGCCAGACATCCATCATCAAACCATACCAGTGAACTGATGTGTCTGCTGTACCAGAGAAAATACCCCATGCATCTTTCACCAGCATCATTACTGTAATTATAAAGGCAATTATTAAAACGCCAGTACCCATCGATTCCCATTTAATTGATGTTCTTCCCTTTGGCGCCAAGTGCCTCCAGCGATCACCAAATGTTTCTGCCAAACCACCGCAACCACATATCCATGAGCAGTATCTTTTTCCATGAAATAATACTAGTACCGGCATAATAACAAAGGTTAGTGTTACACCCCAAATAATCCAGATTGTATGTGGATTATAAAAAAACGTATAAAAAAATAGTGGCCAGGCATAAACAATACCATAACTTCTCCATGCCTGTTCAGCAAAAACCGGGTCTTTTGCTAATTCCCCAATCCATTGATATTTTACTGCCCATTGAAACAGGAATTCCGGAATTAGAAAGAAAAATAACCATTGAAATCCTATCAAGCTAATATAACGCCATACCTGAAATCTATCTTTTTTATCCAAGCCCCAGCGCTTAAGTGCTAGAATACCAAATACCGTCATCAATCCGGTGTAAATTATTGTATACCAAAAACTCCAGGGTCGTCCTGCGAACTTTAATGCTTCGTAACCCCAGTTAGTAAAGGGCCAAAATTCGCGCCCGTCCCCAACTTTTATTCCATAAATGGTATACCAAATTAAGAATGATAAAGATAACCATGCCCACCTGTCACCTTTTCTTCCAAACGAGATTAGAGCGCCCACTGAAAACAAAGAGAGGAATACACCTATCCATGCTGCCATATTTTGGAACGCTCCGGAGAATAAACCTGTTTGCCCTCCGGCAAACCAAAGTCCAACCAATGTACTGAATCCAAGTAAAGAAGCACGGAATAAACTGCCTTCCCATTCATTTTCAAGTTTG
>DAOWAQ010000183.1 GCA_030634505.1 Calditrichia bacterium | reverse complement strand
AGGATTGTATAGTACTGACTCGCCCAATCCCAATCATTTTTTAGGTACACAGGCTATAGCCAGAGATATTAGCAGTATTAAAAAAATGGAAGCAGAACTGTTACAAGCCCAAAAGATGCAAGCGGTCGGACTTCTTGCTGGTGGAGTTGCCCACGATTTTAATAATTTGTTAACTGTTATACTTGGTTACACAGAAAAATTATTAAAAACTTTTCATGAAGATAATCCAAGTTATAAAGAAATTCAGCATATTAAAGAGTCAGCAAAAAGTGCCGCAGCTTTAACATCCCAATTACTTGCATTTAGCAGAAGACAGGTATTAAAATCCAAAGTTACAAATCTGAATCCCATAATTATTAAACTGGAAAAGATGCTTAAAAGAATTATTAAGGAAGACATTGAATTAAGCTTAGTTTTAGAAGAGAATCTTTCAAATATAAAAACAGATGAAAGTAAAATTGAACAAATAATTATGAACTTAGTGTCGAACGCCAGCGATGCAATGCAAGATGGTGGGAAATTAACAATTGAGACAAAAAATGTCTTGATAAATGAAGAATATGCGAAGAAACATATAGGCTCTAAACCAGGCTCGTTTGTTCAATTGACCGTAAAGGATACCGGTACCGGGATGGATAAGAAAACATTGGAAAATATATTTGATCCGTTTTTTACGACTAAAGATATTGGCAAGGGAACAGGATTAGGGCTGGCAACCGTGTATGGAATAGTTAAACAGAGTCATGGAAATGTATTTGTTGATAGTGAGTTAGGTAAAGGAACAACTCTTAGTATATTTTTACCTCAATGTAATGAAAAAATTGAAGAAAAAGAATCGTTAAAAACATTTGACAAAAAAATAATACCAAATGAAACCATATTGATTGTTGAGGATCAAGCAGATGTACGCGAACTTATCACCCAGGTTTTAATACAATATGGCTATAACATAATTGAAGCAACAGATGGAGAAGATGCATTAGAAAAGTGTAAAAAATATAAAAAGGAAATTCATTTATTAATAACTGATGTAATAATGCCAAAAATAAATGGACTTGAATTAAGAGATCAAATAGTAGCCTATTATCCTGAAATAAAAGTTATTTTTATGTCCGGATATGCAGATAATGTAATTGCGAAAATGGGTATTTTAGATATAGATAAAGTATTTATTGAAAAACCTTTTTTGCCTTCTGATTTAATGTCTAAAATTAAAGAAATACTTAATAATACTTAATTTTCAATATTAATAAGTCACATACTTTAAAATAAACAATTTTCAGAATCCATAAAAAATAATTACATAGTTCTAAAATCCAATTAATATAAATAATTTTTATTCTAAGATTTGTATTGTTTAGAAAATTTTGTAATTAGAGATTTTTTTTGGGGGGGGGATTAATACTAATATTGGACAGATTTTAATCTGTTTAGCAACCTATGTTTTCATGTTTGAGATGGTTTTATCAAGCATATTGTCAAACATTTTATCCAAATGAGATTTTTTAACTTTCCATTGACCACCAATTTTTAAAGCAGGTATTTTACCGGTTTGAACCAAACGATAAACTGTTTGTTCTTTTACATTAAGAAATTGTGCCACTTCTTTTATGTTCATTATTTCATGATTCATTATACATTCTTCTCCATGAACATGTAATATTTCCTAATTTTTATTACTTACTATAATTATATCGTCACATTTTTGAAAACAATTATTAAAAATAAAAAAAAGATCTAAAATTATAGAGGAACAAAAAACAATAAAAGAAAATAGAAGAGGTATCGAAAAGTGTTCACTATCAAAATTAATTTGCTTGATAGTGAACATTAATAAGGTTATTTACAGTATGGAATAAGATAAACCTACAGCGAGAGTTTGTTTCAACTGACGACTTTTATGAATATCACGATCATAAAATAAATTTAGATTAAAGCTTACATTAATATATTCTGAAACTTTAGCAGTAATTAAATTATCCCAGTTCACATCAACTTCATTTATGGCGTTCAAAGTAGAAAACATTTCTAATTTTGATTTAAATAGTATATTCTCACTTACTTTGTATTCTAAATCTGTCACCGATTCCGCGCCAACCTCTGTTCTGGTTTTTTCAATTTCTGCTGTTTCAGGATCATCCGCAAATGGATATTTGTCGGCAACTGTTTCCTTTAATGCTGCACCTAATCTTGTTTTTATAATTTCGTTGGGTTTGTAACCTATACCGGCACTTTGAGTAAAATAACCAGGATCTAAAAAGTTTGATATATCAATTTTACTTGTATCATTATATTGATAGCCTTTTGATATTTGAGTTTTTCCGGTTACTGCAATATATGGATTTATATAAAGATTCATTTTATATGTATAAACACTTTCCAATTTTATTTCATCGGCTGCTTTTCTTGAGTCAGCATCACCTATTTGGGTTTGACCAAAGGAAAATTTGCCGGTGTTTGCCCAATTATATTTTTCTTGATCGTTTTCAAACTTTGCGTTAATATCTAATTGCCATGACCAGGAATCTTCTCCACCCTGTGCCCAGTTATCAAATTTATTTTGGGTGAAATTTAAATTTCCCACCATTTCATTTTTCCAGCCGTACTCCGGTTTTTTTTCTTCTGCTGCCTGAGCTATTAAAGTCAAACCCAGCATCATCATAAATACAATTGCCAGGCTAAACTTCACAAATTGCATAAATCCTCCTAAGACGTAATTAAATTTATTTTAAGTATTATTTTAGTATATCGAACTTTCCGGTTTGATTATATGGAAGAGATAATTGTTCCAGCAAAAGATGTGAACTTTTAATATCCATGTTACCTGTAAAATTATAATTAAGATTTTTCCCCCCGGATATTAACTGGATTAATGAACTGCCCATTTGTAAAAAATCTAATGAAACAGGAATCTGAATAGTACTTTCTCCATTTTTAGCAGTCGATGTCTTTTGATTTGCCTTTCCTGTCAACCAGTTTTTACCATTTACCTGAAAATTATAATTCATTTGGTCGATCAACATTGAAAATGAATTCGGATTATCAAATTTAACTTCCAGCAAAAGATTTGCACTTGTAAGATTAATATTATTTAATTTTACTGAACTGAATTTTATTGATGGTAATTTTAATAAAGGAATATCACCGCGTTTTGAAATTGGTATTCGGGTTTCACCAAGAACGGGTAGATTAAAATTTAAACCGCATTTTATTTGATACACCGATTTATCATTCTTTTTCAAATCAGTGAAAGTATTATATATATCAATGAATTTTAGTTTTACTGGTAACTGAATCTTATTTTTACCATTTTCTGCTATCTTCAGTTGATCAGGTTGATTACCGCTGACAAATGAATTTTTATTTATTAACAACTCATAATCAAAGCCGGCTAAATTAATCCCAACTGAATTTGGATTGTATATTTCAATATCAAATAGCAGATCCAAATCATTAAAAGAAAGTTTGGATATTTTAGCGTTTGTAATTTTCACTGTTGGTTTTTGTATATTCATTTGATTCAGTATGGTGTTCAAAGTTGAACAGGAATATAAACTTAACAGTATTAACACAACATAAATTTTATTTTTAATATAATTCATTTTATTCTTTATATTTTATTTGATTAGTTTATTTTTTATAATATTTCAGCGCTTCAGGCAAATGTTTTTTAATGTCATTTATTCTGGTTACGTCAGAGGGGTGTGTGCTTAGAAATTCAGGCGGTGCCTGTCCACCTTTTAATTGTGCCATTCGTTGCCAAAAATCCACTGCCTTATTCGGATCATAACCTGCCATTGCCATAAAAATTAATCCCAGATGATCAGCTTCACTTTCGTGCAAGCGGCTAAATGGAAGCATTACTCCTAACTGAGCGCCTAAACCAAATGCTCCCATCCATAAAGCCTGGGTTTCAGCAGGTTTTTTTTCTAATGCTTTAGCCAATGCCATTCCACCAAATTGAGTAATCATTCCCTGGCTCATTCTTTCGTTTCCATGTTCTGCTATCGCATGAGCAACTTCATGTCCCATTACAACGGCTAAACCTGTTTCATCTTTTGTAATAGGCAGAATACCTGTATAAAACACAACTTTACCTCCCGGCATACACCATGCATTTACATCTTTACTTTCAACTAAATTGAATTCCCATTGATATCCTCTTAATTCTGCCGATAAATTTTTCTGAGCAAAATAAGATTCCACTGCACCCTGAATTTTTTTACCAACCCGTTTAACCATTTCTGTATTTTTTTTATCAGCACTTACTTTGTTTTGCTTTAAAAAATCATCATATTGCTGATAACTCATAGACATCATTGTACTTCCAGGAATTAGACTTAATTGCCTTCTACCTGTCAAAGGTACTGTGGTGCATGCTGCAATTATTAACAATATTAAAATTACAGCAATCGATTTAAATAGATTTAATTTCATGATATTTACCCTTTAATAAATGATTGTTTTGGGCACAAATTTGCAGAATCTGATTAGTAAATTCAAATTCTATATTTTTAATTATACAAAGTTCAAATATTAAAATCTCTGGCTGTTTTTAATAACGCAAACCACCCGAGATAAATAATATTAATTTTGTTTAAATAAATGTACATCCTGCTGTGGAAATGGAATTGAAATTCCTTGTTTATCAAATTCCAATTTTACCTTTTCCTGCATATCAAAAAACAATCCCCAATAATCTTCAGAGTTTACCCAAACCCGAACAGAAAAATTCACAGAACTATCAGCCAACTCGGATACTACAATCATTGGTGCCGGATCTTTTAAAACACGACTATCGGCGTT
>DAOWAQ010000217.1 GCA_030634505.1 Calditrichia bacterium | reverse complement strand
GTACCATTCAAACTTTCTATACGCAGGAAGCTATTTTTGACGCTGATCTAGCAAAAAAATTAAATAATATAGAAATCGACGCCAAACGCTTTTATCATTTTGGCAGCGGGCAGGCATCTGATTCATTGGCCTGGGGAAATCGCGAAGGAAACCTGGATGTACTTTGCAATTTCGCAAAAAACAATCCTAATATTTTGTTGGAATTCAAAACCAAATCAAATAATATTTCTTATTTTCTTGAGAATGATGTTCCCGCCAATATCGTTTGTAGTTATTCTTTAAACACCGACACTATCATAGATAATGAAGAACATTTTACCGCTTCTCTCGCGGAACGAATCGATGCAGCTAAACAATTATCACAGCACGGAATTAAAGTAGCATTTCATTTTCACCCTATGGTTTATTACGAAAGTTGGGAAAAGGATTATTCAGATATTGCACAAACATTGACAAGTACTTTCAAAACAGATGATGTACTGTTTGTCTCATTTGGTTCAGTAACATTGATTAAACCGGTAATTCAGAAAATCCGCAACCTGGGCAATGCCACAAAAACATTACAAATGGATTTAGTACCTGATCCCCTTGGCAAACTCACTTATCGTGATGATGTAAAAATTCAGATGTTTTCAAAAATGTATCAGAATTTTAAAGAATGGCAAAACAAAGTATTTATTTACTTGTGTATGGAAAAGGCAGAAATCTGGGAAAAAAGTTTTGGATATGTTTACAACTCAAACGAAGAATTTGAAGCAGACCTTGGCAGAAAAACAATGACAAAAATCGAAGAGCGATAAGCGAAGAGTGAAAAAACATAGCGCGAACGCATTTACTCATTAACGCATAAACCCTGCAACAAATACCAGTGACAAGAAACTGGCAACCAATTTTCAATAATCAATCATCAATTTTAATTAAAAAACTTTCCCACCCCAATTGATCCATCTGCAATAGAATCCATTCTGTTCGTTCATTTACATATTTTGAGGGTCGATTTATTTTTAACCTGATCGGATTTGGCAAAACCGCCCCCATCAATGCTGCCTCGTAATAGGTTATTTTTGAAGCGTCTTTTTTAAAATAATTTTGTCCGGCTGCATGAACGCCATAAATTCCTTTTCCAAATTGAGCAACATTGACATACATTTCCAAAATACGTTTTTTCGACCAGAACAATTCAATCAATAAAGTAAAATATGCTTCCAGACCTTTGCGAAAAAAACTTTTCCCAGGCCATAAAAACAAGTTTTTTGCAACCTGTTGAGAAATTGTGCTGGCTCCGCGAAATCTTTTCCCGTGTTGTCTTTCATCCCATGCCTCTTCAATGGATTCCAAATCAAATCCATAATGATCCAGAAATTTTTGATCTTCAGCTCCAATTACTGCTAAAGGCACATAGGGCGATATTTTTTCCCAACTTACCCACTTGTACTGGATTTCGTATTTATCTTCATTTGTCCAGTCATCGATTTCCATAAAAACAGTTGTTACCGGGGGCAAAATTGCCAGCAATAGAACTGACATAACAGATCCGACAAATAAGACAATTAGGAATTTAAATAGGATTGATAAAATTAATTTAAACTTATCCATTTCAGAACATTATTATGTATTAATTATCGCCATCAATCAGATCACCTAAAGACCCAAGAATTGAACCTTCACCTTTTCTGCTGCCCCCTGCAGATGGAGCATGTTGCAGAATTCTGTCAGCCATGCGGGAGAAAGGCAAGCTCTGTAAATAAACCGTGCCTGTTCCCTGCAATGTTGCCAGGAATAATCCTTCTCCGCCAAAGAACATCGATTTTAATCCACCTGCTCTTTGGATGTCATATTGAATGTTTCCGGAAAATGCTACAATGCAGCCTGTGTCCACTTTCAGTAAATCATTATTCAGTTGTTTTTTTACGATGGTACCTCCGGCATGCACAAATGCTAAGCCGTCGCCGCGTAAACGTTGCAGAATAAATCCTTCTCCGCCAAAAAATCCGGCTCCCAGTCTTTTGTTAAAAGCAATACCAATTTCTGTTCCTAAAGCAGCACATAAGAAAGCATCTTTCTGGCAAATGATTTCACCGCCGATTTCTGATAGTTTAATTGGAATAATTTTACCGGGGTACGGGGCGGCAAATGAAACCCGTTTTTTACCACTACCAGTATTGGTAAAATGTGTCAGAAATATCGATTCACCAGTTAATGCTCTTTTCCCAACATTCAATAATGTATCCATCAATCCGGCATTTGGTTTTGATCCATCCCCCATTTTTGCTTCAAAAGATATTCCATCATCCATATAATTCATAGCTCCTGCTTCTGCAATTACGGTTTCAGACGGATCCAACTCAATTTCAACTAATTGCATATCATCACCAAATATTTCATAATCAACTTTATGGCTTTGCATATTTTTATTCTCCTGTATTTTTTATATTTTAATTGTTCAGTTTGTTTTGATGTCTAATATAAATTTAAGAAAACCAGTTGAAAAAGAAATTATATCTTATAAATTTTAATTAAATCAAAAAAAATAAATTTCGGAGGAATCTTGAAACAAAATTCAAACACCGATAGGGTGATTTTCCTTGAAATTGAAATTAATACATCCCTATCCGAAGTATGGAATGCATGGACTACGAAAGAAGGCATTCAATCGTTTTTTTCACCAGATTGTTTTGTTGAATTAAAAGAAGGCGGGAGTTATGAAAATTATTTTAATCCTGATGCAAATCCAGGAGAACGCGGCGGTGAAGGAAACAAGATACTAGCTATTCAACCTCAAAAAATGTTGTCGTTTACCTGGAATGCTCCACCGCATTTACCTGATGTTCGGAATCAAAGAACACATGTTTGTATCAGATTCACCAAAATAGAAAAGAATAAAACAAAATTTTCGTTACATCATGACGGTTGGGGAATTGGAGGTCAATGGGATGAAGCTTTTGAATATTTTCAAATTGCCTGGGGAAAGGTCGTATTACCGAGACTTATTTATCGCTTTGAAAGCGGTCCAGTCGACTGGAATAATCCGCCAAAATTCGATTAAATATAAATAAAAGGAGTGGCCATGAGATTAATTAAAATTGCTATATTTTTAATGGTGTTAATAGTTTTAGGAGGATGCATGACTGAAGTCGATTTAAATAAAGAAAAAACACTCTTGTTTAAAACCGATCAGGAATTTGCAGCAAAATCAAAAGAAATTGGTCCTGCAGAAGCATTCTATTTATATATGGATAACGATGGAATTCAATTACCTGTGAATGGAGATATTGTAATTGGGGATGAAGCCATTCGTGATAGAATGTTGAGTGCAGGTGAATATCAACTATTTTGGACTCCCCAAAAAGCAGAAGTTGCTTTGGCGGGTGACATGGGATGGACATGGGGGACATATATTTACAAAGCCACAGATGAAGATGGAAATACCATCCAACGAAAAGGGAAATATCTCAATGTTTGGAAAAAGCATGAAGATGGGAACTGGAAAGTTGTTGTGGATATCGGGAATATTGAACCGGAACAGTAAAAATACCATGCCATGTATGGGCTCTGAATAATTATTTGTCTTTTCTTTTTATTACTATTTTTATCCTCTAAATCCTGTGCATATTTTCTTTCCAGACCACTTTTTTGCTTACTAATAGTACTATTGAAAATATAATTGCATAAACCGCATAAAACAATTTAAGCGCTAGCACAAATTTGAAAAGATCAAACCTTTTTATTCTTTTTAATAGTCGTGCAAGAATGGTAACATCTGCTAGTAATATCGTTATAGCCAACAATAATCCGGTTTTCCAAAATCCTATTAAAATTAATACAAGCGTCATAATATGAGAAAATAAGGAGATTGTTGATATAAAATATCCCCACCAGTGTGTCGTTTTTCCTCCTAATACCCATCTTTTCCGCTGTGTATAAAAATCCTTAAGTGATTCTACAGGTTTACTATAAATCTTTGTCTGATTTTGCAATGGATATACAATTTTCCACTTTTTAGTTTTATGAATTGCCTGTAATAGCACCATATCCTCAGTTAACGAAAATCCTAATTTTTTAAATCCACCTACATCTTCGTAGGCTTTTCTTCTGAAGGCAAAGTTATTTCCTAATATTGAAACCGGTAAACCAATATGACAACTGCCCGACGCCACTGCTTGCAGGTAAATCCAATCTATCGCCTGTAATCGAATAAAAAATCTTTCTTTGTGATTCTGTCTGGAAAGTAGTGTTAAACCACCACACATGCCCACATCTTCTTGAAAATATTTTACAAATTCTGAAACCCAATTTACAGG
>DAOWAQ010000160.1 GCA_030634505.1 Calditrichia bacterium | reverse complement strand
CTTATACCTTATACCGTAAACCTTAGCCCACATTTTAATAAGTTTGAGGTTTAAGTTAATATAAGAGAATAATTCAAGATCCGGTCGGCATCAAGACCTAAGAATTTGGGAGGTAAAATGACCTTAGATGAAATCAGAAAAAAATTAGATCATATTGATTTTCAATTATTGAAATTGCTCAACACCAGAATGGAGCTTGGTCTAAAAACTAAAAAATTAAAAGTATCTGTTGAAGATAGTGAACGAGAATCAGACGTATTGGAAAAAATCAGGTCAAAGTCCGGTGTTTTGATATCTCCGAAGTTTTGTGAAAAACTATTTAAAGAAATTATTGAAGAAAGTAAAAAATTACAGAACAAGAATTTCAAACTCATTGGCTACCAGGGAGAACCCGGCGCCTATGGTCAGGTAGCTGCAAAGGAGTGGCAAAACGATCTGGTGCCAATTCCATGCAGCGAATTTACTCAAGTTTTTGAAAGGACAGTTTCCGGACTGTATGATTTTGGAATTGTTCCGGTGGAAAATACTCTCGGAGGAACGGTTAGCCAGGTTAACCAACTCATTCTCAATACCGACCTTTATATTGTCGGCGCCATTGAACTGCCAATTCATCACTGTCTTCTTGCTCAAGCCGGAACAGATTATCGGGAACTGCGGGCTGTATATTCACATTACCAGGCATTAGAACAATGCCATCATTTTGTGGTGAGAAATAACCTTGAACCTATCCCTTATTACGATACTGCCGGCGCTGCCAAAATGTTGTCGGAAAATGCTCCCAAAGCATCTGCAGCGATTGCCAGTAAACTTTGTGCAGAAATATACAACCTGGATATTATTAAAGAAAATATTGAAGATTTTGATAAAAATATAACCAGGTTTCTGATTTTCTCAAAAAAAGAAAATAAACAAGATGGTAATAAATGCTCGATTGTATTTTCAACGACACATAAAGCAGGTACTCTTTTTAAAGTACTTGAATTGTTTGCAAAAGAAAATATCAACTTGACCAGAATAGAATCACTTCCTAACCAGAAGGGAAGTTTTGCTTTTTTTCTAGACTTTATAGGATCTAAAAATGATAGCAAAGTCACAAAGGTTTTAGAAAAGGTTCAGTCAATCACAGTCAATTTTAGACTCATGGGTTGTTATAATGAAATTAAAGCTGGATAATTCAACTGCTATAATGTTTATGAAATACCAGTAAGAAAGATTGCAAAGACGTTGACAAAGAAAGCATTTACAAAAGAACTAACTTATAAAAAAATATTTATTTTCTGGGTACCTTTGGCGGCAACATGGCTAATGATGTCTGTAGAGGGGCCATTCCTGGCAGCAGTAATTGCCCGTTTAGCTGATCCAAAATTTAATCTTGCGGCTTATGGTGTTGCTTTTTCATTTGCTCTAATTGTTGAAGCGCCGGTTATTATGATAATGAGCGCTTCAACAGCTTTAGTAAAAGATGCAAAATCGTTTTATAAACTTCGTAATTTTACTTATTGGTTGAATGCGATCATAACAATCTTAATGCTCATTGGATTGATTCCAACAATATTTTATTTTATATCCGAAGATTTGATTGGTCTTCCTCCGGCAGTAGCAAAACTAACACATATTGCTTCAATCATATTATTACCGTGGCCTGCTACTATAGGGTATCGTCGATTTTACCAGGGAATACTTATACGCAATAATTTGACAAGACGTGTAGCATATGGTACCATCATTCGTTTATTTTCAATGGCAATTACAGCTTTTGTAATGTATAATTTCACAACTGTTCCCGGGGTAGTTGTTGGTGCAGCTGCTTTGTCGATGGCTGTTACTATGGAAGCAATTGCAAGCAAAATAATGGTTTATAAAATTCTACAAAAAGTGAAATCAATTGAAGGTGAAGATATTTCCTTTCGCTATATTTATAATTTTTATTATCCCCTGGCTTTAACTACAACCATTGCTTTAGGTGTACACCCGGTGGTTACATTTTTTGTAGGAAGAGCCAAACTTCCCATAGAATCGCTGGCCGTTTTGCCTGTGATAAATTCATTGGTGTTTATATTTCGTGCCATTGGTTTATCTTACCAGGAAGTTGGAATTTCATTGTTGGGAGATAATTTTGAGGGCTTTCAAAAACTGAAGAAGTTTGCATTCAGTATAGCTGTGACGGTCTTCAGCATATTAGCAATTGTGGCATTTACGCCGCTTTCACTTTTTTGGTTTGAGACGGTATCCGGGTTATCCAATGAATTGAGTAATTTTTCAGTATTACCTTTACAATTATTTGTAGTTATGGCGCCGATGACTGTTCTGATATCATGGCAAAGAGCAGTACTGGTAAAATCTCAATATACGAAGCCGATTACCTGGGCAACTTTCATCGAGGTCGTCGGTATTATATTCGTATTGTATTTTGCGATTAGTTATTTTGACTTGGTTGGCGCAGTTGCCGCTATAATTGCTTTGGTTTTTGGTCGCATAGGTGCAAATATTTATTTACAATTTCATTATAAAAAAAAGGGTTAGAAAAACGATGCTATCGCTTAAAGCGATGGCATCGATAAAACTGAGGCAAAATAATGGAACCAGTAAAACTCGGTATCATCGGTTGTGGAATTGCAGCCAGAAAATTGCACTTCCCGGCGTTACAGAAGTTAAAAGATAAATTCGAAGTAGTTATGGTTTGCAATCACACTGAACCTAAAGCAAAGTCGTTTGCAGAAATGTTGGGAAACGTACCTTATGTATTGGACTATCATGAATTATTAACAAATTCCAAAGTTGAAGCCGTATTAATTATATTACCAATCCATTTAAATTACAAAGTAACTTTGGATGCATTAAAAGCCGGAAAAAATGTATTACTTGAAAAACCGATCGCCTCAAATTTGGAAGAAGCACGAAAAATGTTGTTGTTTAAAAAACTATATCCACAAGTTAAAATGGTAGCGGAAAATTTTCGATTCAGAGAAACCTTTTACCGTGTACAGGAAATTATTAAGAATGACATAATTGGTGAACCATATGCGGCGGTTTGGAACATTTTCTACCAGATTACGTCCGATAGTCAATATGCGCAAACGGAATGGAGAATTAATCATCAATATCCCGGTGGATTTGTGACAGATGGCGGAGTGCATAATATTGCAGCTTTGCGCATGTTATTTGGTGATTTTATTCAGACAAATGCCTTTTCAAAAAGTATAAATCCCACAATAGGAAAAACGGATACATTTAGTATGCAGTTTAAAACCGAACAAAATGTACATGGAGTATTAAATTTATTTTTCTCACCTGTTGGTTATGAACAAAATGAATTCCATATTTTTGGTGAAAAAGGATCCATTTTTATTGATTCAAATGACATAATCATCAAAACTTCAAAAGAGGAAGAAACCAGGGAATCAATAGATGATGATGGTGGTTATATAAATCAATTGGATGATTTTTATAGGGCTATAAGAGAAAATACGGAAAATCATAGTCCCTTTGAGGAATCTTTCAGAGATTTTGAAATAATAGTCAAGGCTTTAACAATAGATGAGGGAAATAATTATTAAATATATTCAACCTTTTGAAATCAAAAATAAAATTGATTAATTTCTATTTATCAATTAAAAATGAAAGGATGTACTGTGCTGACCCAAAAAGAGATTTTGGATTATCTAATAGAGAATAAAGATTTTTATAAAGAAAAATTAAATATTGAAAAAATTGGAATTTTTGGTTCTTTTGCGCGGGACGAACAAACTGATTTAAGTGATATTGATTTAATTATTGAACTGAAAGATAATACGGAAGATATTTATGAATTAAAACAAAAGTTAAAGAATTCAATCAGTGATAAATTTAATCGTAATGTAGATGTATGTCGAATAAAGTATATAAAACCTTTTCTAAAAAAATATATTTTAGATGAAACCATATATGCCTGAAAGAGAAAAATTAAATCTGTTATCAATCTTGGATGCTATAAATAAGATTGAAAAATATTCGGGAGACAAACATTCTGCTGATAAATTATTTAAAGACGAGATTGCTTTTGACGCGGTATTAATGAATTTTATTGTTATAGGAGAAATGGTGCTACGCTTGAGTGATAAATTTATTGATCAACATTCAGATATAGATTGGTTTAAAGTAAAAGGTTTCCGAAATGTTATTGCACACGATTATTTTGGTGTTGATGCAGAAGAAGTCTGGCAAATAATTATTGAACATCTACCTTTATTCAAAAGCAAAATCCAAAATATTCTTAATACATAAATTACTACTTCCTTTCGGTTTTAAAATTTAGAAATTAAAAATAATTACCATTATAAAATAAAGGAAATGCAATGCAATCAAAATTATTTAATGTAGATAATATTTCTTGTGAACATTGTGTACATACAATAAAATCTGAATTAAGTGATCTTAAAGGTGTAACCTCTGTCGAAGTCGATCAGGAAACGAAACAAGTTGAAGTCAAATGGCAGGATCCTCTAACCTGGGATGAGATAAAGAATTTGCTTGAAGAAATAAACTATCCACCAAATGAATAAATCTACTTAACACTATAACACTTTATTATTTCCACTATGTCAAACAAACAAATCACATTATCGCTCAGCGGCATGACTTGTACCAATTGTGCAGCAACTATAGAAAGAAGACTTAATAAAAAAACTCCTGGGGTGATCAATGCTAATGTAAACTATGCCATTGAATCTGTTTCGGTGGAATACCTTCCCGATGAAACAAACAGGGAAGAGATTATTGAATCAATTCGGTTTGCAGGATACGATGTCATATCAGAAAATAATGGAGCTGATGGTGAAGAAGAAATTGCTCATGAAAAAGAGATAAGCAATCAGAAAAATAAATTTTTAATAGGACTTAGTTTTGCACTGCCTTTATTTTTGTTAAGTATGTCACGTGATTTTCAATTGCTTGGGGATTGGGCATATCAAACATGGGTTTTATGGTTTATGTGGATATTAGCAACTCCGGTACAATTTTATACAGGATGGGATTATTATGTAGGCGGATATAAATCATTACGCAACTTTTCTGCAAACATGGATGTATTGGTTGCCCTGGGATCATCAGTGGCATATTTTTATAGCATATTTGTAACATTTTATCTAACATTTAATTCCACAATATTAGGTCACCATGTTTATTTTGAAACTTCAGCGGTTATCATAACTTTGATCAAATTGGGAAAATTGATAGAAGTGCGTGCCAAAGGAAAAACCGGTTCTGCCATCAAGAAATTAATTGTTTTGAAACCTAAGACTGCAAAAGTTGTAAGAAATAATGTCGAAATGGATGTT
>DAOWAQ010000255.1 GCA_030634505.1 Calditrichia bacterium | reverse complement strand
GTATTACAATTATTTTTACATGAAGAATCTTTAACTAATACGAATTTGACTTACAATTATTTTAACAGGAATACTGACTTTCTTAAAAACCTGGGTGAAAAAATCACTAATAAAATTAATTTACTTGTAAAAAATAGCATTTCTGTTGTTGAATCAGAGGGCAGAATCGGAAGTGGCGCTTATCCTACCTTTCCAGTTAAAAGTCTTTCTATAAAATTTGATATTGCAGACCTTAGCGCAGAAAAAATTGCACGTAAATTTCGACATAATGACATTCCAATCCTTGGATACATAGATTCAAACAAATTTTTTATAAATCTGCTTACCATCCACGAAAATGACATCAATATTTTAACAAATACCATCAATCGGTTATGAAAAAGCATACTATTATCGGTACTGCTGGTCATATAGATCACGGTAAAACAGCTTTAGTCAAAGCTTTAACCGGAATTGACACAGACAGGTTAAAAGAAGAAAAAGAACGTGGAATAACCATCGATATTGGATTTGCATATTGGAAAGAAAATGTAACAATAATTGATGTTCCCGGCCATGAAAAATTTATTCGCAATATGGTTGCTGGCGTAAGCACTATCGATTTTTTTATTTTAGTTATTGCAGCAGATGATGGAATTATGCCTCAGACCATTGAACATCTTGATATTCTCAAATTTTTTAATATTACTGATGGTATTGTTGTAATTAACAAAATTGATATGGTTGACGATGAATGGCTGGCACTTATTCAAGAAGAAATACAAAACCTATTAAACAAATATAATTTTCTCAATCTTCCCATCATTCAAGTTTCTGCAATCAAAAGTACTAATATAGATAAACTTAAAGTGTTGGTTGAGGAAAAAATTGAAAATCATGATAAAACCGCCATTGCCCGTCCTTTTAGATTATTGGTTGATCGATCCTTTACAGTGAAGGGATTTGGAACCGTCGTCACAGGAACTGTTTTGAGTGGTTCTTTAAATGTAGGAGATGAAATCCAGATATTACCTTCCGGATTTTTAACAAAAGTACGTGGATTGCAAGAACACACATCATCTGTCAAATCTGTACATGTTGGAGACAGAGCAGCTGTTAATTTACAAAATATTCCGAAAGATGGTATCAGCCGTGGAGATGTATTAATTAATCCTGGTACGTTGCTTCCTACTTCTGATTTTACAGGCTTAATGCACTCAGTATCCAGTTTACCTATTAAAGTTAAAAATCGCTGTCGTATACGTGTTCATATCGGAACTGCAGAACGATTAGGCACCTTACTCTGGTATGAACAAGAAAATATAATGGAACCTGACCAATACTATCATGTACGAATAAAGCTTGAATCACCGGTCGCTGCTGCTCGAAATGACGCATTTTTAGTCCGCTTACATTCTCCGTTAATTACACTTGCCGGAGGAAATATTTTAGAAATAAATCCACCAAAATTAAAAAAGTCAACTTCTGATTGGCAGGATTATTTTAAAAAAATAAAAAGCGACGAACTATTGCAAATCGCTGAAACAATCATCAAAAACGAAAACTTACATCCGGTTTCAATTCAATTTTTAC
This sequence comes from Calditrichia bacterium, assembly GCA_030634505.1. GTDB lineage: Bacteria > Calditrichota > Calditrichia > JAJRVZ01 > JAJRVZ01 > DAOWAQ01. The sequence goes on along the minus strand of DAOWAQ010000255.1, from coordinate 2,332 downwards.
AAAATAAATTATTTGAAGAAATAGAAATTATTATTTCGGTAATTAAAGCATTAGATAATAAGAAAAAACTTAAATCTTTTTCATTAAAAGGTAGTGAACATTATTTACACAATGAAAATTTTAACGTGTTTACAAAAGAAATAGAGCAATTTATTAACAATTATCATAAAAAATATCCACATAAACCCGGTGTAAATCTACAAGAAATCGTTGGTGGTTTTAAAATAAGAAAGATAATTGTAGAAGTTTTTGAAGCCGCGCTCAAAAAATTAATTAGCAGTGAACTTATCACCTTAACTCAAAATATTTACGCTTTGAAGGATTTTAAGTTACAAATCAGTAAAGATACAGATAGCGCGAAAATGGAACTACTGGACACTTTTCTGCAAGCAGGTTATGAATCTCCTGCCCCGGATGAAATTGCTCAATTAATGGAAATTTCTAAAAATGAAATTTATTCATTAATCAAAATGCTTATAAAAGAAAATAAAATTATTCAAATAAACAACGTATTTTATTTGCATCAAGATAATTGGGATAATTTATTGAAGTATTTACGTGGTCATTTTGAAAAAAGTGAAGAAATCGATATTTCAAAATTAAAAGAATTTGTAAAAACATCACGAAAATTTTTAATACCATTATTTGAATTTCTTGATTCACAGGATATTACCCGCAGGGTCGGCAATAATCGCCAAAAAGGTAATTCCCTTTAAATAAATAATTAATCAACTATGCAAATGATATTGTTTGTCAAATATAAATATTATATCCTTTAATTTCCCTTCGAAATCAGTTTGTGGTAATTCAACTTTGTTATATTTTGCCAGCTCCCGGCTAACCTCAACGGAATTATTTTTACCATCCGTAGTCAAATAAGTCCTCATTCCTGTCTTGGCTGCAATCATATCGTTAAAAGTATCGTTTCCAACCATCAAGCATTTTTCAGGTTTAATATTTATTTTTTCACAAATTTCCAAATAATAATTTAGATTGGGTTTGCAATAGGTGGAATTCAGAGCATGAGTAATTAAATCAAAATTCATACCTGCCAAACCGGCCCAATTTAGACGAAGTTGTTGTACGGTTTCCGGAAGCATCGGATTAGAAGCAATTACAACCTTTAAACTCATTTCTTTAATTTTAATAATTAAATTCCGAGTGTTTTTGATAGGTTTCATTAAATGTTTGAATTGTTCAAAATCATTGAAATAAAAATGTTCAAACCTTTGCCATAATTCATTTTTATCTATATTTAACCCTTTTGAGAAATCATTAATAAAAAATTCAGCATTGTTTTGTTTACCATCATTATTAGTCATTATTTGAGTTGAAGTCATTAATTTATGAGCAAATTCTTGTAGTGAAAGTATATCCTTAAAATGCTGAGACAATTTGTAAGTATACGCTTCATAGAATTCTTTCTCATCAAAAAGAATCAGTGTATTATCAAGGTCAAAAAGAACCGCATCAATTTTCATATTACTTCTCAAGTTAAATAAGGGAATATGTTTTATGATAATTTAGAAATAATTAACTAATATAAAAAATTGAGTTTAGTGATATTTAGTTTTTAATAGATTAATCGTAAATTCTTTGTTATGGATGGTATAAAAAAACAGCCTATGTTCCAATTTCTTATGATTTTAACCATTGCGTCATCAGTTGGTTTGCAAACATGGAGAACTTTATTCAATAATTTTGCTGTTGAAATTGTACATCTTGAAGGTAATCACATTGGTATCATACAATCTGTACGTGAAATACCGGGATTTCTTGCTTTACTTGTAATATTTTTTCTTTTAATAATGAAAGAACACAAGCTATCCGCTTTGTCTATTGTGGTGCTTGGTTTAGGTGTTTTCGTTACGGGAGCATTCCCCTCATATTCCGGATTGCTAGTTACAACTTTAATAATGAGTTTTGGATTTCATTATTATGAAACCACCAATCAATCCCTGACCTTACAATATTTTGATCAAAAAATTTCGCCTTGGGTTTTTGGCAAATTGCGAAGCATCGCATCTGCATCAAATATCGGAATAGGTCTTGTAATTTATTTTTTAGCAGCATATTTAAACTTTGAACAAATATTTTGGTTACTTGGAGTATTAATAATTGGTGCCGGGCTGTGGGGATTTTTTAAAAACCCTACCAATGAAAATATCATTCCGCAAAGAAAGATAATGATTTTTCGAAGAAAATACTGGTTATATTATTTTCTCACTTTTATGGCAGGCGCCAGACGTCAGATATTTATTGCATTCGCAGTTTTTTTGCTTGTAAAGAAATTTGAATTTTCCGTGCAGGAAATCACAGCACTTTTTGTTAT
>DAOWAQ010000059.1 GCA_030634505.1 Calditrichia bacterium | reverse complement strand
TCTACATTCTCTGTGGTGCACTGATTCCTATCAAGTTGCATCCATTTGCTATAACTGTTTTTGTAGCTTCACACAATCCCAATCTTGCTTGTGTCAAATCTTTGTCATCAACAATTACACGGCATTCAGTATAGAACTTATGAAATAGAGTAGCCGTATCTATTAAATATTTTATAATTCTGTGCGGCTCATTATTAAGAGCACTATCTTTGATTATTTCTGGTAATTCAATCAAGTGTTTTATTAAATCTGTTTCTTCTTCGGTTTTAAGTAAATCAACCGGTGGATTTTTTTGCAATGTAATACCTTGCTCATTTCCGACCTTTATAATGCTACAAATTCTTGCATGAGCGTATTGAACATAGTATACTGGATTTTCTTCAGATTGAGTTTTTGCCAGATTCATATCAAAATTCAGGTGACTATTCATATGCCGCATTAAAAAGAAAAATCGGGTTACATCCTCACCAACCTCGTCCATTAATTCATCTAAGGTAACAAAATTGGCTTTCCGCGTTGACATTTTAACTTTTTTGCCGTTTTCCATTAAAGTAACAAATTGGTGAATTAATACTTTAACTTTGTCTGTATCATATCCCATTTCCTTTAACGCTAATATTACATCAGGGTAGGTAGCAATATGATCAGCGCCGAAAATATCGATAATAAGTTCAAATCCTCTTTTAAATTTTTCACGATGATATGCAATATCAGGTAAGCGATAAGTTGGCTCACCAGTACCTTTAATTATTACCCGGTCTTGTTCTTTTCCTAATTTGCTGGTTTGAAACCATGTTGCTCCGTCTTTTTCTATAATCAAAGATTTCTTTTTTAATAATTCGAGTACTTCATTAATTTTACCTTCATCGTAGAGGGATTTTTCATTGTAAAAAACATCCATTTTAAATTTTAGGCGAGCAATAGTTTTTTTGATTTCAGCAAAAACAGATTCTTCAGCTTTATCTTTGAAAAAAGTAATATCGGTATCGTTTTTGAATTTATCACCTACTTCTTCGTATATAACCCGGGCGACGTCAGTTATATAAGTACCTTGGTAATAATCTTCAGGAAATTCTATTTTTTCACCAATTAATTCTAAATATCGAAGACGGACAGACTCGCCAAGAATTCTCATTTGTCTTCCTGCGTTATTAAAATAATATTCGCGAGTTACATCATAACCACAGGCTTCATATAATCTTGCAATGGTATCGCCCAGAACAGCTTGTCTTCCATGTCCTATAGTTAAGGGACCTGTCGGATTAGCGCTAATAAATTCAACTTGAGTTTTAAGATTTTTACCAATATTCGATTTACCAAATTCTTCTTTTTCTGTTAATATTTGGATTAAGGAAGAATAATATGAGGTATTTGATATATAAAAATTTATAAAACCCGGACCAGCAATTTCAATTTTTTCTATAATATTTTTATCGAATTTAATTTTATTTTTAATTTCTTCTGCTATTTGTCTTGGGTTTAATTTTAAATGTGAGGCAAGTTGTAATGCAATATTTGTAGATAAATCTCCAAAATTCTTATGTTTGGGTTTATCTAAATTTATTTTTACATTTTTAAGGCTTTTCTCTTCTAAATATATTTGTAATAAATTTTCTACATAAGTTTCAATTCTCATTATCATTCATCCGTAACCAATTCTATTTCAGCATCTCCCCATAATCGTTCAAGGCCATAATATTCTCTTGTTTCTCCACGAAATATATGAACAATAACATCGATGTAATCCAGCAATACCCATTTAAGGGAATTGAATCCTTCTTTATGATAAATTTTAACACCATTTTTCCTTAGTTGACGAATTATATGATCTCCAATCGCTTTGACCTGTACATCAGATTCGCCTGTAAGAATGATAAAATAATCAGTCATTGAGGTTAAACCGGCGAGATTTAATTTTACGATTTGTTTACCTTTTTTTTCAAGTGCAAATTCAGTAATCAGACTTGCTAGTTCACTTGACTCCAAATGTCCTCCAATTTATTTAGTAAATTCCTTAAATCCATTAATTTCGCTGAAATCTTTACCTATAATTACAGTAACATCACAAATAGGGGAGGGATTTTCAAAACTTGAAACAAATTTTTCTGCAATTCCAAGGCTTTGTGCAACAGAGTTTGCATTATCAATATTTCCTATTTGATCAATAACTTTTGAATTTGGAACATTCCAGTTTATTTTACCTAATATCCGATAGTTTTCTGTATTAATAACATCAAAACCTTGCTGCCTCAAATAACTCTCAAATATTTTGGCGATACCGGATTTACCACAACCGTTGAGAATTTCAATCTGGATCATTTTTTCTGGTTTTTTGTAAACAGGTTTTGTAATGGTATCTTTTAATATCTTTGTTGATTCAATGTTTGAGGAATCCAAATTTACAGTTTCTGTATTTTCAACCGGCAGTAATAAATTGAAATATGCATAATAGCTAATGCCAGCAACTGCGACAATCCAAAATAGAAATTTGAAAACTGATTTACTCTTATTAGAACTTTTCTGCTTTTTTTGAAATGCTATGTTGGGATCAAAAGAGGTATTTCGTTTAATAATTCTTGTTGGTGGTCGTCTTCGTCTACGCAATCTAAAAATAACCTTTTTGTTTAAAATTGTTCATTCAATTGATATATAATTTAATCCTAAAATGCAAAAGATTAAAGTATAAATAAAAATAATTATTTAGAAAACATTTTATATTGAATGTTGCAAAAAAAAACCGGATGATTAAATCCGGTTTTTTTATATTTTATTTAGAAATACATTACCAGTTGTTAAAACCTGAATTAAAATATCTTGAATCCCAGAATGATGGCCTGTAATAGTTGTAAGGCAATGATTGAAAACTCAATGATAAAATTGTATTATCACTTGGCCTGTAATTTAGTTCTGCGCCACCAAAAAATTGTTGTTGATTTAAAAAAGAATTGTTTGGCATTGAGTTATATGGCGACGTCATAATACCAAGATTAGTACGCAAAGACAGTTGATCATTGAACTGGTAATTAATGGTATTTACATAACTATTCATTACAATGCTTTCACCACCAAATGTTGAATACGACATTGATACTGAATGACTCATTGTTAATTTTGATGGATCAATAAAAGCAAATAATGAATTTTGATTGTTTTGCTGTACAAGTACATTTGAGAAATCTGGTTGTATAAGATCTTTTTTTAATTGCCCTAATAGCAGGACAGGAAGAATTAAAATGATCACTAATATATATTTTATTTTATTCATAACTTCACCTGTTTTTCTATAAAGTATTAAAGCAGATTAATAATGTCAAATATTATTTTATTTAACTTCGTGACTTTAAAATTGTTTCAGCTACTTTTAGCTGTTCTATATCATTAATGCCATTAGTTTCTTCAAAATTTGCTGCTATTTGAGCTACTACTTTTTCTTTTTTGTCCACATAAAGTTTAACCACATCAGGAAGATAATATTCCCCCTGGACATTGTCATTATTAATTAATTTAAGACTTTCAAATAAAAGTTTTGATTTGAAAATATAAATGCCAACATTAATTTCTTTTATTTTTTTTTCCTCTTCAGTAGCATCTTTGTGTTCAACAATTCTTTCTACAAGACCTTCATTTGAACGTAGTACTCTTCCATAACCGGTTGGATCATCCAAATAGGCAGTTAATAAACTCGCGATTGCATTATTCTCATTGTGAGTGTTAATTAACTTCAATAAAGTGTTTGAAGTCAATAAAGGTACATCTCCGGACAATATAAGTAAATCACCGTTGTAATTATCGAAAATATCCTGAGCCATCATAACGGCATGCCCGGTACCCAATTGTTGTTCCTGAACGGCATATTCTATATTATATTGTTGGCACTCAGAAATGACACGTTCTTTTTGATGACCAACAATTAATACAATTTTTTGTGAATCAATTTGTTTGGCAATATCAATGACATAATGTACCATTGGTCGATCATTAATTTTATGTAAAACTTTTGCGAGATCAGATTTCATCCGGGTTCCTTTTCCGGCAGCCATAATCAGTGTAGAAAAATCAGACATATATTCTCCAAAAATATGTAAAAAATATTTAATTTATTAAAATATTATCGATTAAGCGTGTTGAATCAAAATAGACTGCTACGGCGATTAAAGTATTTGTTCCGATAGTTTCAACTTTCTCAAAATTTTGCATATTGACTATTGAGACATAATCAATTTTCAGATCAGGAACAGACAGCAGGGTTTTGTTTATAAAATCTAAAATATTTCTTGATTGTTTTTCACCTTCTTTTATTAAATCTTTTGCTTTTGTTAAGGCAGAATAAATTGTTGGTGCATCCTTTCTGTGTTTCTCAGAAAGATATTTATTGCGTGAGCTCAAAGCCAATCCATCTACCTCCCTCACTATTGGTACAATAATAATATCAATATCAAAGTTTAAGTCTTCAACCATTTTTTTTATTATTATACTTTGTTGCGCATCTTTTTGGCCAAATACTGCGATATTCGGATTAACAATATTAAATAGTTTAGCAACAATAGTGGTCACACCGCGGAAATGCTCCGGTCTGCTTATGCCACATAATTTAGTTGAAAGTTCTTCAGTAATTACAAATGTTTTGTGTTCATCAGAATACATGTAATCTCCGTTTGGATAAAAGACAATATCAACTCCGGCATTTATACAAAGATTTTCATCACTTTTAAAATCCCTTGGATATTTTTCAAAGTCTTCACTTGGAGAAAACTGGGTTGGATTCACATAAATACTAACTACAGTAACATCAGATTTTTTTTTAGATTCAGTGATTAAACTAATATGGCCTTTATGTAAAAAACCCATTGTAGGAACAAAGCCAATTATTTTTCCTTCTTTTTTGAGAGCATTAGAAATGCTCTGCATTTCCCTAATATCTTTAATAACTTTCATTTTCTGCTGGGAATTTATTATTCTTCACGTCTTTAATATAATTAGAGAATGCTGATCTTATTTCCTTACCAAGCTCTGCATATCTTCGAACAAATTTTGGATTAAACTTATCATAAATCCCAAGCATATCATGTGAAACAAGTACCTGTCCATCGCAATATTTTCCGGCGCCAATTCCAATTGTAGGGATTTTAATCTTTTCAGATATTTCTTTTGCTAAGTCTGAAGGAACCTTTTCAAGTACAATTGAAAATGCGCCTGAATCCTCAAGAATTTGTGCATCTTTGATTAATTGTTGCGCTATCTTTTTTTGTTTACCTACAACACCATAGGAACCAAATTGATTTATTGATTGTGGAGTTAGTCCAATATGTCCCATAACCGGAATTCCCAACTTTACAATTTTTTCAATAGTTTTGGCAACTATTTCTCCACCTTCTAATTTTACTGCTTCAGCTCCGGCTTCTTGTAAAAATCTTCCTGCATTTTCTATTGCTTTTTCAACACTTATTTGATAGGATAGGAAAGGCATATCAGCTACTAGCAAAGCTCTTTTAATTCCTCTCTTAGCGGCAGCAACATGATGTAGCATCATATCCATAGTTACAGGAATAGTACTATCAAATCCTAATACTACCATCCCTAATGAGTCACCGACAAGTATGACGTCAATTCCTGCTTCATCAAGCATATTTGCCATTAAATAATCGTAGGCAGTTAAAACTGCAATTTGTTCACCTTTTTCCTTCATCTTTGTTAATGAAGGAACAGTAACTTTTTTTAAATTATTTGAAGTAGACATGATTTTATTTCATTTATTTTACTTTGGGGTAATTCTTTCTTTTATTATTCCACCGCCTATGACTGTATCGCCTTTAAAGAAAACAGCAGATTGTCCGGGAGTGATTGATTTTTGAGGCTTATCAAATTCAACTCTTAGCAGACTATTTTCTAAAGGATATATTTTACCGGAATGTCCAATATCATTATAACGGATTTTTATTTCAGATTGTATTGGGTTAGATATAATATCCATGCTGATTAAATTGCATTTTTCTACTATAAAATTTTGGTGATATAATTCGTCAAGATTACCAATTACAATTTCATTATTATCAGGTTTAATATCAACAACATATTTAGGTTTGGAAAAACCACCCCCAAGACCTTTTCTTTGGCCTATTGTATAAAATGGATACCCTTCATGCTTGCCAACTATTTCATCGTTTGTATCGATCATTGAACCACTGGTCAAATCGCTGATTTCCGGTTTAACTGATTTAAGTAATCGATGATAATTGTTGTCAGGAATAAAACATATTTCCTGACTTTCACTTTTTGATGCTGTACGGAGATTAAATTCTTTTGCTAATTCTCTTATTTCGGGTTTTGTGTATCCGCCAATAGGAAATAATGTCTTTTTTAAACTATTCTGTGTTAATCCCCATAAAGCATAGGATTGATCTTTATTGTGGTCAATTCCTCTCGATAATTCATATCGGTTCGTGTCTTCATTGAAATTAACCCTGGCATAATGCCCGGTTGCTATAGAATCTACACCCAATTCTTCAGATTTTTCCAGAAGTGTCTGCCATTTAATCTTTGTATTGCAGCGAACGCAAGGATTAGGTGTTCTTCCTGCTAAATATTCATCAATGAAATCAGTCACTACATTTTCATGAAATTCTGAACTAAAATTTAAAATATAATGGGGAATACCAAGTGACATACAAATCATTCGTGCATCATTAAATGAATCAAGTGAACAGCAACCACTTTCAAGATTTAAGTTACCACCAACTTGCTCGAAGTCCCATAATTTCATTGTAACTCCGATTACATCATATCCCTCATTGTGAAGGAGTAATGCTGCTACAGAACTATCGACTCCTCCACTCATTGCCACGACAACTTTTATTTTTGATTTCATTCTTAGTTTGTTGTATTTGAATTATTGTTGAGATAAAAAATTTTACATCGTATAAGGTTTTTCATTACAAAAAAATTTCATATTCCAACACGAAACTGTAAAATTTAAACAGGGAAAGGTAAAAAGTGAAGTAAAAAAATCTTACTAAAACAAAATTTATTAAATATTCTTTGATATGATTATTTCTGTTCCATTATCTGTGAAATTGAAGTCCAGACTATCCGTTAATTGTTTTATTAAAAAAATACCGCGCCCACTTTCTTTCATAAGGTTGTCAGGGTCCAGTGGATTCCCAATCTGATCGGGATTAAATCCATTACCTTCATCTTTGATATGTGCTTCCAATTTACTTTCACGAATCAGGATATTAATAAATATTTGTTTGTCTTTATTGTTTTTATTTCCATGATGAATTGCATTGTTTACTAATTCCGTTACAGCTATTGCAAAATCGTCGCCATTACTTTCGTTCATACCACAAGATTTTATCGCTTTTGTACAGAGATTATCTACTTTATTTAAATTAGCTGAATCACTGGATATAGTTAGTTTAAAGGTTTTTTTTTCAATATCGGTCATTAAATTTTCCAAATTTGGATTAAATCGAATTTATAGAAATGTAAATTTTAAGTCAAAAAAATATAATAAATGTGGAAACTAAAATTAATAATTGGGGTATACGAGAAATTAAAAATGATTTAATTAAAAATTTTGTGATATGAATCATCATGAAATTTGAATAGATAAATCCGGTATCCTTAAATTAATAGAAATTATAATTAATTAAATTCATGAATAATTACATAGTAAATCATATGCCTTGGCAACTACTTTTATTAGCAATATTTATACAATCCTCAATTGGAAATATGAACATAATAGATTTTGGATTTTCGTTCCAGGATAAATTATTTCATTTTATTGTATTTGGAATATTAGCAATTTTGATGGCTCGAAGTTTCAAAAAATCAAAGTTAAATTTTTTCAATAAATATTATCATGTTTTGGCAATTTTGTTAACTGGAATTTATGGAGTGATTGACGAATACCACCAATATTTCGTCCCGGGGCGATTTTCAACAGTGGGAGATTGGTTAGCAGATCTTCTGGGAGCGATAGTCTTTATTATTGTTTTTTATTATTGGGAAAGATGGAATTATTTGAAAGCTTGATATACACCTTCCAGATTTTTTAAGCCTGGAAGGTTTTCAATTACTATTTTAAAAGCATCATTTTTTTCGAATCTTTAAAAGAATTAGTTTCCAAAGTGTAAATATAAATTCCACCGGCAAGATTTTCAGTTTTAAATGTTACATTATGAACACCTATACTTTTTTCTTCATTTACTAATGTTTTTATTACCTGCCCAAGCATGTTATATACTGTAATTTTTACATAGCTATTTTGTGGAACCTGGTATGTTATTGTTGTGGATGGATTGAAGGGATTTGGATAGTTCTGAAACAATTGATAATGATCAGGTAAACGAGTATCATCATTGGCATCCGGGATTCCAAGTGGTATTTTTGTTGCCAGTCTCAGATCATCAAAATACAATGTACCAGTGGGTGCGCCAGGGTTATAAGTTAATTGAATGCTATCAAATCTTAAAGTACCATCCAGACTTCCATCTCCTAGCCAAGAACCAGTACTGTCATTAGTCATATCCCAGGAAACTAATTTCCATCCAACCCAGTCGATGGTGTACCAACCGCTAACTTCATGATCTGATGCAAGACCTCTTGGATAGTTATCATCAACGGCAAATCGAAATTTTGTTCCACTTTCATCACCAAAAATATAAACTTGTAGTAAATAGCTATCATTAAACAAAATACTTCTTGGAGGACCACTTCCAAGATATTCTCTGATTAACCATTCTGAAGCATTAACATCCCAATCATAATTGATCTGCATAGATGTTAAACTGCCGGTTAAATGATTCACGAAATCTGTATTTGCAGATCTATTTGTACCAGGATTAATTCCTGTAGTACTTCCACTTGAAGAAGGATCCCACCAATTTGATGTTATACTACTGCCTTCAAAATTATCAATAGTTGTGATATTAAACCCATAGTCGGTTGTAGTAAATACTGATATTTCAGTAGATTGAGACACATTTCCCAATAAATCTGTGAATCCAGGCAGGACTTTTGTCCTATATAATTCAACCGGATCAAGAGTCGTTGATGGATAAAATGAAATTAGACTATGTCTGTTAATTACACGGTGTTCAAAATATCCTGGTGCAGAATTTTGAAGATTTGAAACTGGCGCCAAGTCAAATAAACTATCGGATACTGAAGCGCTGTCTAATTCCTCATC
>DAOWAQ010000257.1 GCA_030634505.1 Calditrichia bacterium | reverse complement strand
TGTTTTAAACGTATTCCCATTTGATTAAAATGATTGCCGAATTCAACAAATTCATCTTCTCCATCCAAGTGCACCTGATAATCCAAATTACCAGATGAAATTTCGCGGATTCCCGTTTTCAAGGTATTAAATTTTCTTACGATTATAGATCGAATTTCATCACCGAATTTTATTACACGTTTGGTTACGAATACATTAAAAAGAAAAGAAAGAATAACTAATAACAGAATAATTTTTGCAATAAAGGAAGAAAAGAAAGAGCTGCCGGGTGCAAAATATATATCTATTGCAAAATAGGAATTTTCAGCGTTTGTATTTAGTATTTTAAAAAACAATCTTCCCAATACGAAATGTCTGTTTATATGAAAATAAACCTTACTATCAATATTAGTTGGTGAATCTTGCTCACCATAAGACCAGACTTCTGATTCGATAGCATATCCAAAATTATTAGAGAAAATACTGAACGGAAAAATTTTTATCTTCTCATGAGGCTGCCAATACTTAATTTCATACATAGTTTTTTCCCAAGGCTTCAATTCGAACGGATAGGCTTTCAATCCTGAATGAACAACAACTGCCAATTCTTCTGTAATCTCTTTGATAAATGTCGTGTCTATTTTAACAAGATAAATATTGTTGTTGGATGAATCCGTCGGATTGATATAAAAGAAATAGTCCTTATCGATTTTAGTGTTTTTGATATTTTTTTCTGATCTGTTAAGTGAAATGATGGCAATTCTGGTTTTATCAGATTGGAAATTTATTTTCTCGTAACCTTTAATTGATATATGAATTGAACCAGATTGTTCTTCAAATTTGTAAAATGTAAAATTTTCAGAATTATTTGTGTCTATTATTGATTGTAATTTTGAATTTACAATAGATCGTAATTGATCTCCCTGCCAGCTGGCAATGAAGAAATAAAAAGTAAATATTAGAACCAGGAACTGTATAAATTGTGGAAATGATGATTGAAACAATCCGGCAATGGAAAGTTTTCTGGAAAGTGTTGCATGATTATAAATCATTACTACTGGGATTTTCACCAATGTTACCAGTAAATACATTTTGAGCAGCAAATACAAATAGTAAGGAATACTTATCCAATAAGCATTTGGTAAAATATGTTTTGTTGACAAATAACGCAGTTCATTATCTCCGGGAAGCACAAAAAATAAAATCAAAATAATACCAAAAGAAATCCAGAGATCTGATTTTGTAAAAGATTCTAACCAGGTTGATTTTTTTAGAAGTACTAAAAATAAAATGATTTGGAATCCATACAAATAGTAGATATGATCGTAAAAAGCTATATTATGTGCCAAGTACCCAATCAATCCATACCAGATTAAAACTCGTTGTTGAATTTTGAAGTTATTAGAATCACTGGAATTTTTTTGACTATTTGCGACTAACAATATCCCGGTCAGTAACAACCCAAAAGTTAAAAATACACTGTGCAATACATTAATTATTAGGGTCTTATCTTCATTTAGATAATTTGAAACTACAATAATGTCCAGTGAAATAATACAAAACAATAATATCAAAACTAATTCTGTTGGAGGTTTTAAAGTAGAAAAAAGTATGCGGTTTGTTTGTACCCAAAAATAACCAGCGACAAAAAACCATAAAATCGCCCAATCTTGTTGAAAATCCAAAGAATAAAATAAAAATCCACTGGATAAAAACCAAGATGCGATAATAAATAAAGATTTTGAGTTTAATAATTCTTCAAGGTTGATATTTTGTAAAAACTTTTTGAACTTTTCGATTATCAATAGAATCCCTTATTGTTTCGATAGGGTAATTTACGGTAAAAACTTGAAAAGGTTAAAAATAATTTGTTTGGATTACAGGAGTTATAATGGCAAAGAAAATATTTATAACAAGACAAATTCCGCAACCGGGAATTGATCTTTTAATTGAAAACGGATTTGATGTGGATGTTTATACTGAAGACAAGCCAATTCCAATTAAAGTGCTATTGGAAAAAGTTGAAAATATCGATGCACTTCTTCCATTGCTAACTGATTCCATTTCTGCAGAAATCATTGAAAAAGGAAATAAATTAAAAATCATTGCAAACTATGCGGCAGGGTTTAATAATATAGATTTGGAAGCAGCAACGGTCAGAGAAATTGTAGTGACAAATACACCCGGCGTACTTACAGAAGCAACAGCTGATTTGACCTGGGCATTGATAATGGCTGTATCAAAACGAATTGTTGAAGGTGATGAGTTTACACGGGCGGGCAAATTTACCGGCTGGGGCCCACTACTTTTTCTTGGTGGTGAAATAACAGGCAAAACTCTCGGAATCGTTGGTGCCGGTCGAATCGGCACTGCGGTTGCTCAACGCGCTTTCGGATTTAATATGAATATTTTATACACAGATGGAAACAAAAATGATATAATAGAAAATAAATTAAAGGGAAAAAAAGTAGAACTTGATGAGTTATTAAAAAACTCTAATTTCATTTCATTACATGTTCCCTTAACAGAAAGGACTTTTCACCTGATAGATAAAGAAGAATTTCAGAAAATGAAAAATACGGCATATATGATCAACACTTCTCGAGGTCCGGTAATCAACGAATCTGCCTTGGTGAATGCTCTGCAAAATAATCAAATAGCCGGCGCCGGATTGGATGTTTATGAAAATGAACCAGAATTGAAAGAAGATTTAATTCGGCTAAAGAATACAGTATTGCTACCCCATATTGGCAGCGCGACATTAGAAGCCAGAACAAAAATGGCGATTATGGCTGCCACAAATATCATTTCATATTTTGAAGGAAAAAAACCACCGAATATTATTAATCCGGAGATTTTATAATTTAACATCTATTATATTTTTATTTGGAATCTGATTAAAACTTTATTTTGATGGAACAATTTTTATTTGATTATTATATAATAATAGTATAATATTTATACAATTATGGCGTTTGAATTTGATGTTAAAAAAAGTGAATTAAATAAAAAGAAACATGGTATTGATTTCAATCAAGCAAAAAATCTTTGGGATGATCCTGAGCAAATTATTATACCTGCCAGAACTACTGATGAACCGAGATATTTATTAATTGGAAAATATAATGAAAAAATATGGTCAGCAATTTTTACAATTAGAAATAAAAATATAAGAATAATTTCAGTAAGAAGGTCGAGAAATGATGAAGAAAAAATATATAAAAGCTGAAGAATTTGACAGTAAATTTGATAATGGCGAAAACATAATTGAATATTTAGAATTATCAAAAACAACCAGACCCGGGCAGGAACAAAAGCGGGTGAATGTTGATTTTCCTGTTTGGATGATTCAAATGCTTGATAAGGAAGCAAGAAGAGTGGGAGTTACCCGACAATCGATTATAAAGATCTGGCTTGCTGAACGATTAAAAGAGTCAACAATTTAATTTATGCAATATTATGTCAGTCTTAATATAAATATGAAAAAGTTTTTCCTAGTCATATTAGTTACAACATTACTAAGTTGTCAAAATTCACAACAACCTTTATCAGATCAAACTTCATCAGTTGTAGGATTGGTTAAATCTGAAGATGGATCCTTGATAGACAGTTGTATTGTTGGATTTCTTGTATGGAATTATGATACAACAAATATTGAAAATGATTCTTTAATTCTTCAAAATGCTGGAATTTTTAACTATTCATCAAATGGGCATTTTAGAATTGATTGGTTTCTTGGTCCCGTACCATTACCCTATACAAGGATGTTTGCAATTAACGATGGCTTTAGCCCCTGGTTTTATAAGAATAACCAAGATACCGTTTATCACTTAGATACATATTTAGATTCAATACACATAGTCCTGCGAAAATGAAGCATTTAAACTACTTCTATCAGGTTTTA
>DAOWAQ010000036.1 GCA_030634505.1 Calditrichia bacterium | reverse complement strand
ACACATTTTGCTATTACTTCCAAATCCACACAATCGGAAATCATTACAGTATCAAATGCCACTGTTTCTGCTTTTTCTACAAAAAATCCATATTTATTGGGATTTTTAGAAATTATGGATGCCGCAATGAATGTTGGAATGTAATTTCTCGTTTGCCGTGGTATTCTTTTAAGTTTCCAAAAATCTCGGGTATTATAACGATTAATATGTTTTTGTAATTTTCCGGGACTGTAGTTATAACCAGCCATAGCTAAATACCAGTCCCCAAATCTATCATATAAATCATTCAAATGGCGTGCCGCAGCTCTAGTAGATAAGGTAGGATCACGCCGTTCATCAAACCACCAATCCGCCCTTAATCCATAATAACTTCCTGTTGCATAAATAAATTGCCACAGTCCGGAAGCTCTTGCATAGGAATATGCTTTTGGATTAAACCCACTTTCAATCATTGATAAATAAAGTAATTCTTGTGGTAAGCCTTCTTCTTTTAAAGTTTTTCTAATCAATTTTTCATATTTGCCCAATCTTGTTAACCAAATAGTAAATACTTTTCTACCTTTGGTTTGAAAATATTGAAGAGCTAACTCTACTTTTCTATTAATAATTAATGGGATAGATAGTGAATCTGTCAAATCTTCTGCTATTATTGAATCAGTTAAGACCGAATCCCCCATAATTTCTTCTTCAAAATTAACGAGATCTTCGCGAATTTCTTCAGCTTCAAAATCTAGTACTAACGGATCCTGAATTCTTGAATAATCTTTATTAATATTTTGCAATAAAGCGTCGTAATCGCTCCATTCCATTAAAAGACTCTTCGTATTTTCGTCAAATCTGTTTATGATTTCGAAAGCATTTTCAAAATAGATATTAGCACCAATAGTATCCTGATTGTCCAAAAAGTTTAATGCTGAGTCATAGTAAATACTAATTGAGTCAACACTGCTTAAAACCGTATCAACTATATATAAACTATCCGGTGGATTTATTTTGTAACTACCCGCTTTTTCATTGTTAATCAATTTCTGTTGAGAACAACTTAGTAATAAAGCAAATACAAATAATATATATATTTTCATATCAATAATTTCCTACCTATTTTCTATTCCATATGGATTACGACAATACATCAGGAATTTTTAATTTTTTCAATTAATGAACTGGATGAATTGCCTTTTATAAAACTCACCGTTATAACTTTTCCACCATTCTTTTCTACTATATCCCTTCCAACTATATTCTCTACTTCATAGTCGCCGCCTTTTACCAAGACATCAGGAATAATTTTACTAATAATTGAATGTGGGGTATCTTCATTAAAAACTATTACAGCATCAACCGATTTTAAACAAGATAGAATAAAACTTCTATCATCCTCATTAATAAATGGTCTCGATATACCTTTCAATTTTTTAACTGAAGCATCGGAATTAAGTCCCACAATCAAAATATCCCCATACGATTTAGCTGCCGATAAATACTCAACATGACCACGATGTAATATATCAAAGCAACCGTTAGTAAAGACTATTTTTAATCTTTCTTCTTTCCATTTTACTAATCTATTGCTTAGATCATTGAAATTATGGAAGATACTGGTCAACGCAAACCCTTCTTAGCTTAGATAATTCAACCGGTATAATTCCAACCTCTTCACATACTATTCCGGCTGCGTAATTAGACATTGTAACTGCTTCTTCTTTTGATGCTCCTCCCATCATAGCTGTAGTTAAGGTACTTATAACTGTATCACCTGCTCCTGAAACATCAGCTACTTTTCTGGCACCGGTAGGAATATGAGCTACAGAACCATCTTCTGAAAACAAAGACATTCCTTTTGAACCTCTGGTGATCAAAATATTTTCATTATTTAATTGTTCAAGCAGTGTGTATCCCGCTTTCTCGAGATCAGTATCATTTTGGATTTTAATTGCAAGCGCTTCTTCAGTTTCTTTAATATTTGGTTTAAATAATGATACATTTTTGTAGTCCATAAAATTAATAAACTTTGGATCCACTGTAATTAACAAATCATTTTTATTTCCCAAATCGATAGTTTTCTCAATAATACTTTTAGTTAATACTCCTTTATTGTAATCTTCAAGGATGATTGAATCAGATTGAGCAATAAATTTTTCAATAATTTCAAATAATTTGAATTGTTCATTTGTATCCAAATACTTTTTGTTTTCTCTGTCAACCCGAGCAATATGCTGAGACTGTCCTATAATTCTAGTTTTTACCGTTGTAGGTCTTTGAGAAGATTGAAAGATACCTTTGGTTTCCATTCCATATTCTGATAATAGTTTGAGAAATTCTTCTCCCATTCTATCATTACCAATTATACCAACTAAAATTGGATCACATCCTAAAGAAAGTATATTGAGAGCAACATTTGCCGCACCACCAAATTTAAGAGATTCACCATTTACTTCTATAACGGGAACCGGAGCCTCTGGAGATATTCTTGTAACATCACCCATTAAATATTGATCCACCATCAAATCACCAATAACGAGAACTTGCTTATCTTTAGAATTTGCTATTATTTCATCAAATCTTATTTCATCAATAGATATCAATATATTTCCTTTGCTAAATCCATTAAATTTAACAACATACTACAATTATTTCAAATTTATTTTCGTGTTAACTATTAATTTACGAATAGTTGAATAATACTTTAAAAATAAGAAATTAATTTTGCGGAGATACACTAGAATACGGGATTCGCAAAACAACTTTTGTTCCTTTATCAACCTCCGAATCAAAGTTTATTTCCACACCATAATCAGATAATAGGTTGTGAACACTTGATAATCCTAAGCCTGTTCCGGTAGGTTCATCCTTTATTCTTTCTTCCAAGGCAGGTTTTGTTGTATAAAAAGGATCAAAGAGCTTGGAATAGTTTTTCTCTGAAATTCCACATCCCGAATCACTAATTATAATTGTAACATTTTCACTGTCGTAAGATGTTTCTATGCTTAATTCCTTTTTATCCTTTTTGTACATTGCATCTATTGCATTTTGTATCAAATTCATTATACTCTGGGAAAAATCACTGTAAACCGCATAAAATTCCGGAATGTTTTCAGCAAAGTTTAACTTCTTTGCTACATTATGCTTGAAATCCAGATTGGCATTGAAAATTTCTAATTCCGAAGCGATCATTAGATTGATGTCAAAATTTTGGGGGTTTTTTGATTGTTCACGGCTGCTTTTAGTAAGTAAACTCTGAATAATTGAACCCATTCTTTCAGCTTGTCTTATAATTTTTCTTAGTTCGGGTGAATCGTCATATTTCAGTTGAAGTAATTCGGCATTTCCTAAAACTACGGATATTGGAGTATTCAAGTTATGAGCAATACCAGTGGCGAGTTGGCCAATAGCTGCTAGCTTGTGTTCATGCATTAGTTTTAACTCAAATTCTTTTTCTCTTTCATAAAATGCTCTACGCTCAGATACATCCAATAAAATACCTTGTATTGCCGATTCACCTTCGTATATAATTTTACTTTCCCATACTTCAACATCTAACGGATCCATTTTTTTATTAAGCATTGTATATGTATAGTGAGCAAATGATAGTTCATTATTTAATATTTTAGAAATATTTTCTTTTACCAATGACTTGTTTTCTTCTTTAACCAAATCAGTAACAGACATTTTATTGACAACATCATCTGCCGAATATTTTATAAGATCTAAAAGTCTTTTATTTACATATTTATAAACATCATTTTGAATGACATATACACCTGCTAATGATTGTTCAATTGTATTTTTATATTTTGTTTCTGATTCGTGTAATTCGGCTAATCTTTTTTCAACTTCTGATTCCAATATTTCCCGATTTTTTTCTTGTTGCTGTTTAAGTTCCTCTTCACGTAATCGAATTTGGTTTTGTTTAACTGCATTTTTTACAACAGCTAATAGTTCAGAATTACTAATAGGTTTAGTCAAATAATCATAAGCATTAAATTTAATAGCTTGTTTCGCCGAATCAATATTAGGTTGACCCGTAATTAATATAACCGGTTGAAAATATTCCAGTTCTCTTAATTTTTCAATTAGATAAATACCATTTTTTTTAGGAAGAATTATATCCAGAATTATGCAGTCATATTCGTAATTCTTTAACAACAATAAAGATTCATCAATATCTTCTGCGGTGTCAACATTAAAGTTGTGTGATGATAAAAATTTCTTCAAAAAATCACGAATTATTTCTTCATCATCGACAATTAAGATTCGATTCATATTTTATTTTTACTCAATAATATTTTAATATTTTGTGCAAAAAATTCAAGAATTGCAAATAAAATTAAATTTATTAATCCAATGAAATATAGAAATTTGACAATAATATCAACCAAATAAAATTCGAATAGTGGCAATATTATTATTAAAATAAAACTTATGCCTACTACCCAGCTCATTATTTTAAGAAGAATTTTAAATTTATGTTCAATATCCGGATGTATATTAGCGCTTAAATCATTTCCATTTTTTGATAGATTAGATTTGATTTTTGACATTTATCAGTACCCTTTCGTTTGACCGTTTCTTCTCGGATCACTCCAGCCTTGCCATTCATTATATTTTGTGCTCCAAATTATTGCTTGAATATCTCCAATATTCTCAACTGGATTTAATTCATGCCCTTTATTTTTCAGATTATTCAGTATATCCAAGGAAAACCCATTTTTTTCATATTTAATTTCATCAGGCAGCCATTGATGATGAAACCTGGGTGATTCAATTGCCCTCCTAATATTCATATTATGATCAATAACATTCGATAATACTTGTGCAACAGAAGTAATAATGGTTGCTCCTCCCGGAGATCCAAGTATCATAAAAATAGAATCATTTTTTGTCACAATAGTAGGCGTCATTGAACTTAACATACGTTTTCCGGGAACAATTTCATTTGCTTCAGAACCAATCAAGCCATACAAATTAGCATTTCCGGATTTGATACTGAAATCATCCATTTCATTATTCATTAATATTCCGGTTCCTTCAATTACTACCCCTGAGCCATAGCTTCCATTTAGTGTGTAAGTATTCGAAACTGCATAACCCAGTTTATCAACTATCGAAAAATGAGTCGTTTCGGCTGATTCATTAATTTGAATTTTTAGATTCCCAATCTCAGAACTTGAGGTGGCACGAAATGGATTTACATTCTGAAACAATGTATAAGCATATTTTTTACCCAAAAGTTTTTCTTGTGGTATTCCAATAAAATCTGAATCTCCCAGATATTCAGCCCTATCCGCATAGGCCTGCTTTTCAATTTCTGCCCATACATGAATTAGTTCTGAATTATTTACACCAAGATCAGATACATCATAATATTCTAATGTATTTAATATTTCTGCTAAAATTATTCCTCCGGAACTGGGAGGAGGCATTGAATATATTGTATAATTTCTGTAATTAAAACCTACAGGATCTCTCCAAACACATTTATAATTTTTTAAATCTTCAAAACTAATTAATCCGTTATTTTTCTTCATATCTTTCGCAATAAGTGTCGCAATTTCACCAGTATAGAATCCTGACCATCCTTTATCGCTTATAATTTTTAATGTATATGCTAAATCAGATTGAATTAGTTTATCACCTACATTGTATTTTGTCCCGTTTTTTGTAAATATTTTTGATGAAGTCGAAATTTTTAGAAATATTTCATATTTATTTTCTAATGACGACACAGTATTTCTATCAATTATAAAACCATTTGTAGCTAAATTTATAGCAGGCTCAAGCAATTCACTCCAACTCAAAATTCCAAATCTTTTGTGCGCCTCATAAAAGCCACTAACCGTTCCTGGAACTCCACTTGCAAGATATCCCATCAATGAGGCATTTTCTATTATTTCATCATTTTCGTTCAAAAACATATCTTTTGATGCGGACTGTGGAGCTTTTTCACGATAATCCAGAGCATATATTTTGTCTTCAGGTATGCGAATCATCATAAAACCACCACCACCTATGTTACCAGCTCTGGGATAAGTTACAGCCAAAGTAAAACCAACTGCTATGGCAGCATCAATTGCATTTCCACCCTTTCTTAAAATATCAATACCAACTTGAGTAGCATACTTATCAGATGAAGAAACCATGCCATTTTTACTGTTTACAGCTTCCCATGATGCTAACAACTGAAATTGAAAAAATACTATTAAAAGAAGTGAAAATATACTTTTCATTTTGTAAATATTTTTATTTGTTATTTAATATTTCAACTATATCACTCTCTAAACTTTTTTTAGGATATTCTATTATCCTGCCTATTTCCTGGGAATCTCTTCTAAAGACAAATGTTGCAACTCGTTGTATGTCATTCTTTTCTGCCAATTCACTTTTTAATCGTTTTTTACGATCTACGGCGAACAATTTAATTTTTAGTTCTGGAAGTAAATTAATTTCATCAACAATCTTTAAAAATTTTGGAACTTCCCTCTTGCTGTCTCCACACCAAGTTCCAAGAAAAATATCAATCTCTATTAAATTGCTATCAAAATTTCTTACCGAGTCTAAAATAGAATGGTTGACTTCATAATTCTTATATTTTTTTTCCCAATCAGGGAAATCGTAAAATAATTGTTCTTTACTTATATCTCCATATAGAATTTCTATTCCATCTTTTGTGATTTTTTCAGATTTTAATGCTTTTTCTGAAGCACAATTTATAATTAGAAAAGAAAGAAAAAGGAACATACTAATTTTAGATACTTTCATCTTCTTTCCGTATTTTGTTCAAAGGATAGTCCAAAATCTTTTTAGAAATCCCGGTGGAATCAAACCGCATATATTTTATAATTTGACCTTCTTTACCAAAAGAGCCGTACGTTGAATCCTGAAATATCATTTTTAATCCATTCGCCTTACCAATTAAAAAATCAAAGCTATATTCTGATGTGAAAGAAACATTTTGACCTTTTTGCAAAAGATATTCACTTGTATCCTTTTCATCAACAATTATTCTAAACCAAGTTCTTTCCAAAGCACTAATATTTAAATTTAGCAATTTTGATTTATCTGTTATTAAATTATCTTTTTGTATTTGAATTTCTGCAAATTTTATAGAATCAATTTTGGTTTGTATTTTTTCCGCAACTTCCAATACACTTACTTCTTGTACAGTTTCAGTTCTTTCATCAACTATCAAAGTATTTGAAACCAAGAACCAAATTATAAGGATAGCAATTAGTATCGGAACAAAGTAAAACAGGTTTTTAAAATTAAACTCATTTTCTACTGGAGAATCAGTTTGTGTTATATCAAGTATTGCGGTTCGATCTTCTCTGATTGTTTTGCGATATTCGATAAATTGATCATAATAATCAGATTCTGATACATCCAAAGATTTTAAATAAGATTTGAAAAATAACTTATCGTAAATCTCTGGTATTTCAAGTAGATCTCCATGCTCCAACGATTCAAGATATTTGAGATGGATTCTGGTTGATTGAGAAATTTGTTTGAGTGTAAGTTTTTTCTCTAATCTAATTTCTTTTAATTTTTCGAAAAGACTCTTTTTTTCTTCTTTCATAATAAATTAAAATCTTTAATTCTCATTTGTATAGTTGTTTGTCCATTCCACGTATTTTCTTCCATGACAAAAGCGGAATCTAATTTTTGATTTTTCTTTTTAAATTGAGATATTTTTTCTCCAAAATTATATGCAATTGCATCGATAACAATACCATCCTGCTTAACTTTCATTTTCAAATGGTTATAACCAACCACATGCACCTCTCCCGCTACTTCTAAATTGCGAACAACAAAAACAGGTGTCATATTTTGAGGGCCATATGGAGCAAAATACTTCAACCATTTTAAAAAATTTGCATCAAATTCATTTAGATTGATTTCAGATTCAACTAGCATCGATGGAATCATATCCTCATTTGCAAGCTCCTCATTAGAAAGTTTTTCCAAAGCAGTTCTTAAATCATTAATATTTTCTTCTTTGATGGTTAATCCTGCAGCAAATTTATGACCACCAAAATCTTCCAATAAATAATTTACTGAATTTAATGCTTTATAAATATCAAAATTTAATGCAGATCTTGCTGAACCTTTTCCTATTCCATCTTTTATAGAAATTAGTACAGCTGGACGATTGAATTTTTCCATTATCCGTGATGCAACTATGCCAATTACTCCAGGGTGCCAGTTTTCCTTAGCAAGTACTATTATTTTTGAATCTTCCTGATTAATTTGTTTGTCAACTAGATCAAATGCTTCTAAACAGGTTGCTTCATCAATATTTCGACGTAATTTATTTTCGGATTCTAATATTTTTGCAATATTCCTTGCCTGTTGTAAACTTTTTGATGTTAACAAATGAACAGCTTTTTTAGCGTTGGACATTCTACCCACAGCATTCAACCTGGGAGCCAAAACAAAAACAATTGTAGAAACCGTTAATTCCCTTCCTAATAATGCAGCACTTTCGACTAAAGCAAATAGTCCATTCCTTGAATTTGTATTTAATCTTTCCAAGCCAAATTTAACTAAAATTCTATTTTCATCAACCAATGGTACGATATCTGCGGCTGTTCCAACCGCAACGAGATCTAAAATATGTTCTAATTTATCAATATTATATCCAAGCCTTTGATACAAAGCCTGCAACAATTTAAAAGCAACACCGACACCTGCTAATTCTTTAAAAGGATACTTACTAGATTTAAGTTTTGGGTTGATAACTGCAATAGCAGGTGGAATATCTTTTGTAGCTTCGTGATGATCAGACACAATCACATCAATATTATTCTCATTGGCATATTGAACTTCTTCGACCGCAGTGACTCCACAATCAACTGTTATTAACAATTTGACCTTGCGGCTTTTAGCCGCATCAATTCCCTTTCGTGACAATCCGTATCCTTCACTAATCCTATTGGGAATATAAAAAGATACTTTACCTCCTAATTCAAATAATGCCTCATACAATATTGACACTGATGTTATTCCATCTACATCGTAATCGCCATAAATAAGTATATTTTCACCTTCACGCAATGCAGTTAACAATCGGCTTACTGCTTTGTCCATGTCTTTAAATAAAAATGGATCATGAAGATTCGATAAACTTGGTTTGATAAAATTATCTACTTCTTCAACAGTGCTAAGGTTTCTATCCAGAATTAATTGAGCAAGAGTAGGGTTAATATTAAGTTTAGATTTTAGATGTGCTATTTTATCGATGTTTGTATGGTTTTTAAATACCCACCTGTATAGCATTTTATCTCCAATCTATGAAGATTGGATCCGGGAGAATTCTATAAGCCGAATTCTGTATCTCACAAATTATTGTGAGATGGTAATCATTTATCTTACCTTACATTACTGTAAAGGTTAAGCGATCTACCCAGAAGGATATGAACTTATATAAGTTCAATTGAAGCGGGAGACTTCACATAGAGCACTTACTTAATTATTAATATAAAAAATTAAATAAGTGCTCTATTCCTTCTCTATTTGATCTTGCATCAGACAGGGTTTCTCATGCCTTCACCTTTCATAGTACCTTTCAAGGTATTCGCCTGGAATAAAGCGGTGAGCTCTTACCTCACCTTTTCACCCTTACCAAGCACCTACTTTATTTATGTATTCACGTTATTATTTTGTAAATTAAAGTAGGTGCTTGGCGGTATTTTTTCTGTGATACTCTCCATATCCAAATGAATTGAATCCTTTGATTTCTCAAAGTGTCTTCCCTTTGATGTTCGGACTTTCCTCCCTAATAAGGGCGATTACCTGAATTTCCCCGGATCTATTTTTAATTAATTATTTTATTTTAAATTTTATTCTTCATTCTGATTCCAAACCAGAATTCTACCACAATACTCACATGTATAAATTTTTTTCATATTTTTAATTTCAACCACTTTTTGCGGCGGTATAAAAGAAAAACATCCGCTACAAATTCCGCCATTGCAATAAGCAACAGCTACCCCTCTTTTAGCTCCCCGAATACGTTCGTAAGTACTTAAATTATACTTTGACAAAATCTGCCGGACAATATTTTTTTCCTGAACTAATATATTTTCCTCCTCAGAAGATTCATTAATTTTTGCTTGTAAATCCTCATTGCTTTCCTTTAATTCTTTTTGACTAGATTGCCTGTTTTTCTTTAGTTCGCTTATACTAGCTTCAAGGTTTTCCAGAGATTCAGTAATTTCCAGTATCCTATTTTCACTTTCATTTATACTATTTTTAGCAGTTTCTGTTTCGGTCGCTATTGCATCATATTCTTTATTAGTTTTTACTTGATAAAGCTGTTCTTCATATTTTTTTAATAAAGAATGGGTTGATTCCATATCTAATTCTATTTTCTTTTCTTCAGTTCTTAATTTTTTCAGAGTTTCTTTTTGTTCTTTTAATGCTTCTTCATTTTTTTCTATTTTTATGTTTAAATTTTTGACTATTTCTGGTAAATCTCCTCGTTCTTCATTCAATCGATCTAATTTTAAATCAATTTCCTGCAATTCAATAAGAGCATTAAGTGTCTTTTGCAATCTTTTCCTCCATCCAAAAATAAAAAAGTGCACCCCTGACCTGGAATGCACTTAAAAAAATTTCTTTATGATTACCATGTTTATTTTTCATTATTTTCAAATAATCTCCAACAAAAAATCGTGGGCCCACAGGGACTTGAACCCCGGACCAACCGATTATGAGTCGGTT
>DAOWAQ010000304.1 GCA_030634505.1 Calditrichia bacterium | reverse complement strand
GCTTCAATCGTTGTAGTGCCTTTTTCAAAGCATTTACTAATCCGGATTTTTCTAATTGCTTTTATCTGTTCTTTGTCAGCTTCCCTAAATGACCTGGCGCTGTTCCGAATTCCCCCACCGGCCTCTGCAATCTCTTCATAGGATTTACCTTCAATTCGCATAATAAATTCTTTCTCACGAGTTTGCCAAAACACGGGATGTGTATGCGGATCAACAAAACCGGGCAAAACACAGCAACCTTGGGCATCAATAATTTCAACATTTCTTGTTTCATTATTCAGTTCTTGTTTATTAAATACCCTGTTAATTTTTCCGTCTTCTATTAAAATTTCGGGAGAATCAGTTTCAACAATATCTCCAAAATTACCATTAGGATTCGCAGAATATATTTTAAATATATTTTTTATAAGTTTTTTCATGTTGTTTAAATTTTGAATGGAAAGAATAAAGTATTATCAAATAAAATGAATTAATTTTTTATTTGAATTCTTTGTTTAGCTTTTCCCAGGTTTGATCCAAAGCTTCGGATACTACTTTTGTGTTTGTAAGTACCGGCATGTAATTCGTGTCGCCATTCCAGCGCGGTACAATATGGTAGTGAATATGATCTTCAATACCTGCGCCAGCTGGACGCCCCATATTTACACCAATATTAAATCCATGAGGATCCATAGTTGATCTAAGTGCTTTAATAGCTTTTTGTATGATGTTTTGAATGTTCAATAAAACTGTATCCGATAAATCTAAAATATCAGACTTATGCTCGTATGGAACTACCATCAAATGCCCATTATTATAAGGATATTTATTTAATATAATGAAACAGTGTTTATCTCTATGTACAATTAAATTTTCTTTATCTTTTTTTTGATTAGGTTTTTCACAAAAAATGCAAGTATCGGTATGATTATCAGCATTTTCAATGTATTCCAGCCTCCACGGCGCCCACATTTTATCCATAGCTATAACTATAATAATGAATAGATAAAAGCCTGATAGAACTGCAGTTATCAGGCTTTATATAATTTAATTATTTTATTCGTCTTCTTCTTTGTCTTTTTTAGCTTGTTCAATTACTTTCTGAGCTATTTCAGATGGTACCTCTTCATATTTGGCAAATTTTCTTGAATGAATACCCCTACCCTGCGTCATAGATCTAAGGTTAGTAGAATATTTGTACAACTCAGCTAAAGGAATTCGTGCCCGGATGACCTGAAATTTGCCTTCGCTATCCATTCCCATAATTTTTCCACGTCTCCCTGAAACATCTCCCATTACATCACCCATATATTCTTCAGGGACTTTGATTGTTATATCGTAAACAGGTTCAAGTAAAACAGGTTTTGCATCATTAAATGCTTTTTGGAAACCCATGGAAGCAGCAACCTTAAACGCCATTTCTGAAGAATCAACATTGTGATAGCTACCATCAAAACAAGTAACTCTTACATCTATTACCGGATATCCCGCGATGACGCCTTTCTCCATTCTTTCAACAACACCTTTTTCGACGGCAGGAATAAATTTACCAGGAATTACACCTCCAACGATAGCATCAACAAATTCAAATTGCGTTCCTCTCGGAACTGGTTCCAGGCGCAGATGACAATCACCATATTGTCCACGACCACCAGATTGTTTTTTATATTTTCCCTGAGCCTCTGCCTTTCCCTTTATTGCCTCACGGTAAGGAATTTTTGGTTCTTCTTCATCAACTTCCACATTATATTTTTGTTTTAACCTTTTAAGAATAATTACTAAGTGCAATTCACCCTGACCGGAAACAATGGTTTGTCTTAGTTCAGGATCAAATTTAGCAATAAATGTTGGGTCTTCTTCATGAAGATTGTGCAAGCCAACACTAATTTTTTCTTCATCCCCTTTTGCCTTTGGAATAATTGCTGTACGAATTATTGGTTCAGGAAAATCAATTTTTGGAAAAGTTATGGATTTGGATTTATCGCACAATGTATCACCCGTATGTGTCGCTTTTAATTTGACAACAGCACCAACATCACCAGCATGCAAAGATTCGACATTAGTTTTGTTTTTACCATTTAAAACAAAAAGCTGACCTATCCTTTCTGCTTTGCCTTGAGTGCTATTTGTTAAATCCAAGCCAGTCTTCATAACACCTGAAACGATCTTAAAATAAGATAATTCACCAACATGTGCCTCAGAGACTGTTTTAAAAACCTTTGCAGCTAACGGTTCACCATCATCAAATTTTCTTGTAATTTCATTTCCCGAACCGTCTGTTCCTTTTGACGGATGCATTTCTGCAGGAGAAGGAAAAAAATTCACAATGACGTCAAGAAGCCTGCGAACACCAATATTTAATGTAGCAGAAGAACAAAAAACCGGATAGATTTCATTTGCTAAAATTGCTGTATGTAATCCTTTGCGGAATTCTTCTTCAGTGAGTTCACCTGCATCAAGGTATTTTTCCATCAACGATTCATCACTTTCTGCAACGGATTCGATCAATTGCAGGTATAATTCTTCAGTTTTATCCTCAAGATCAGCCGGTATTGCTTCTTCAGTAAACTTGCCGCTTCCATCGGTAGAAAATTTTAAATATTTTTTTTTGATTAGATCGACAATACCATTAAAACCCGGACCTACATTGACTGGAAATTGAGTCAATACTACTTTTCGTCCAAAGGTATCATGCAATGAAGATATGACATCATCAAAATTAATATTTTCTCTATCTAATTTATTTATAACTATAAAACGCGGTAAGTTTAAACTTTCTGCTTTGTTCCAAACTAATTCTGTTCCTACTTCAACTCCTCCGGTAGCCGAGACTAATACCATAACCGCATCCGAAGCATTCAATCCTCCAACGACTTCACCGAAAAAATCCGAATATCCCGGAGTATCAATTAAATTTACTTTACAGCTATTCCATTCCCCATGTAACAGAGATGAACTAATAGAAATCTGGCGTTCAATTTCATCTTCATTATAATCAGAAACCGTAGTACCATTTTCAATAGTTCCTAACCGATTCGTGACTCCCATACCAAAAACCAGTGACTCCGCCAAGCTCGTTTTTCCAGCACCACTATGCGCACCTAAACAAATATTTCTGATATTTTCTGTTTGATAATCTTTCAAGATTCTTCCTCCAATACCTTTGGAAATCAATAAAAATTATTTTCTTAAAAAAAGATTATAAAAGTACAAAAAAATATTGGTATTTTTCAACCTTTTTTATATCTATTTACAATTGAAAATTAAAAGTTGATTTGTTCTAATAAATTATTGGGAACTGATTAAATTCAAAACGAAATTTAAATAAAAAAGCCTCAAAAAGAGGCTTATATATTATGTGCCCATTTCCCAGGAGGCAAGATATTGTTTCTGTTCTTCAGTTAGTTCATCAATTCCAACTCCCATCGACTGCAATTTTGCCAGAGCAATCCAATTTTCAATATTCTGCGGAACTTCATGGACGCCAATACCAAATTTAGTTTTTATGGAATGTTCGGT
>DAOWAQ010000086.1 GCA_030634505.1 Calditrichia bacterium | reverse complement strand
GTTGACGCAGGATACCAAATATGCTTTGTGTATTTTTATTTCTTTTTTGCTCATGTCGGAAATTGAAGTCATGGATTTGACTGAATTTGGTCCCGAAACATGGGGTTGAATGCTGGACATATCGATTTCAAGAGTTTTTGAATAATATGCTTCATTGTCCGCTTTTAAGATATTTAAATCTAATTCCTTAATTCTTTCAGAGTTCAATCTTGGATGCTTACCATTTCCATCTGAATCTGAAGGAACACCGGACAATCCTCTTTTATTAACAAAATCCACCCTGTTTTTTAACCAATTAATTGTTGTTTCATCAACAGGAAAAACACCAGCTAGTGCTCCCCATTCTGTTGTCATGTTGGCAATGGAAAGTCGTTGATCGATAGATAAATATTCAACTCCGTCGCCGCTAAATTCAATCGCGTGATTTAACACTTCATCATTATTAAAAACTCCACAAAGTGAGATAATGACATCTTTTCCGGTAACTCCTTCTTGAAGTTTATTTTTTAAGATAACTTTTGCTACCGGTGGAATCTGCCACCATGTTTGACCTGTTGCCCAGATCGCTGCGGCATCTGTTCTGACAATAGGTGTTCCCAATACTCCCAGTCCACCATACATATTAGAGTGGCTATCAGATGCCACTACCATTGTGCCCGGCCAGGCATACCCTTCCTCGCACATGATTTGATGACCAATGCCTCTTCCGGCGGGATAAAAATCTACACCCATCGAATTGGAAAAAGCTTCAATATTTTTATATTTCTCAAGATTTTTTTCACTTGTATCCTGAATGTTGTGATCCAAGGTATGCACAACCTGTCTTGGATTGGCGATTTTGGTGGCGCCAATACTTTTAAATTTTGGGATGACTGCACCGGTATTGTCATGGGTCATAACATATGCCGGGCGGATAGTAATATAATCGCCGCTAAGTATTTTTGTATTTGAATCAAGATTAACAGCAAATTTTTGAGCTATTTTTTCAACTAAATTTTGTGCCATATATCATCCTGTATTACTTTAAGTTAAATTTTGCAATTTAAATATAATTTAATTACTTATACATTTTTAGTAAAATGTAATTTTTAATAAAATGTATAGAAATAAATGTTTTGACAAAATAGTCATAATTAAACATAACACATATAATAATCAGAGGAAAAAATGAAATTAATAGCAATTATGTCAATAATATTTTGTATGATATCTGTTTCTTTCTCACAAACAATCGATTTCCAAAATCCGGTTGCAAATTCCGATAATGTTTTTTCATTGCTTTCAAATCCAGCCGGGTTAGGCACCAACCGCGGATTTCAAATGATGTATGCAAATGGCTATGATGAAAATGATTTTACAAAAATATACACATTTGTATTTAATGCTGAACATTTTGGATTCGCCTATCAACAAAATAAAGAAGGGGGAATAGATTTTAGCAGATATTCTCTTGGAACCGGGTGGAAATTAAATCGCCTGCTAAAAATGGGGTTTAGCTACAGTTGGAATTCGATGGGAAATCTTGCGGACGGTTTAAGTATGGGATTATTATTCAGACCATTAAAATCAATTTCTTTAGGATTTACAGGAAATTTTCTGAATGACCCCAAGAAAAATAATCCGGATTATCAAGCTGGTATTTCATTTAGACCGTTTGGTAATCGTACTACTATTTCAGCAGATGCTTTTTTCTCGGATGAAATCAATTCTGATTATTTTAAAAATGTAGAATGGCGATTAAACCTGGAGACAGAACCTTTGGATGGTGTTTTATTGAAAGGAACATATGATGAAGATTATATAGGGATTGGTTTAGGTTTGGCATTCAAATTTGGTTTGATGGGTTCATTCAATTCGTTTAATTCGGATAATAATCTGGAGAGAGGAAGCGCATATATTCAAACTTCCAGTCAATATTTCCGTAGTTTTGCAGACGTACCTAAACCCAGAAATGTACATTTTGTACTTAGAGGTTCTGTAATTGAGCAAAACAGGGGATGGGGAATTTTTGCATCAAGAAAACTAACGATTTATCAATTTGGCAAAATCATCGAAAAGTTACAGAATGATGAAAATGTTAGTGGTATTGTTCTGGAAATTGATGGACTAAGTGCCGGTTATGCAAAGATTCAGGAGTTGACAGGTATCCTTTATAATTTTAAAGGATCAGGGAAAGAAGTTATTGTATATGCGGAATATCTAAACACGCGCCAGTATTTACTTGCTGCGGAAGCCAATAAAATCTTTCTGCATCCTGCAGGGCATTTAAATTTAACAGGTATTCAATTTACTTCAATGTTCGTCAAGGGAACACTGGATAAACTTGGGATTGTAGCTGAACTGGAACATATCAAAGAGTATAAAACAGCATCGGATATGTTTACCCGGGACAGTATGTCTCATTACCAGAGAGAAGTAATAAATTCATTCGCAGACCAGTTTTATGCAGATATCCTGGATGAGATTAGTCTCAAACGGAATATAAATAAAGATTCATTAAAGGTATTAATTAATAATGCACCTTATCTGGCTGAAGAAGCTAAAGACCTTGGTTTGATTGATGAGTATTTTTACAGGGATGAACTAAAATCCTATTTTGATGAAAATGAAAATTCAAACAATTTGATTTCTTATTCCAGCTATAACTTATTGAAACCCTATGAATATGATTGGGAAGTAAAACCAAATGAAAAGATAGCCATCGTGTTTGCTACGGGAATGATAATGTCTGGTGAAAATAGTAATGAATTCTATATTGGACAGACCATGGGTGATAATACTATTGCCGGTGCAATTAAAACTGCGAGAGAAAATAGCAATATAAAAGCTATAATTCTTAGAATTGATAGTGGGGGAGGAGTTGCATTTGCTTCAGAAGTGATTTGGCGGGAAGTGGCTTTAACAACTTCCGGAGAAAATAAAAAACTTGTGATTGTGTCAATGTCAGATGTTGCAGCGTCAGGTGGATATTTTATTGCCTCTCCGGCAGATGAAATTTTTGCAAATCCGGCAACAACCACCGGTTCCATTGGAATTTATTCAGGTAAAGTAAATTTAAAAGGTTTGTTTGAAAAACTTGGAATCAAATTTCAGCATATCAAACGTGGCGAAAATGCCGGAATGAATAGTTATACCCGCGGATACACAGAAAAAGAACGTGAAAGAATGATTCATACTATGGAAAGTGGTTACGACCGATTTGTTTCCCGGGTCGCTGAAGGCAGAGATATGACCATAGAAGAGGTTAACGAAATTGGACGGGGAAGAATATGGACAGGGAAACAAGGTGTTGAAAAAGGAATTGTGGATAAATTGGGTGGATTATTTGACGCCATAGAAGCTGCTGAACAAAAAGCAGGAATTCAGGAAGACGAAGAATATAGTATCCTTATGTTGCCAAAATATGGTTTTGTGTGGCCCTTGGGCAGCAGCGATTTTGTAATGGACTCAAAAATATTAGCACAATTGCCGGAAGAAATGCAGCAGTTAATTTATTACGGATATAAATTTAAATCGTTTGAAAATGAACCTTATTTATATCTAATGCCTTATGATTTGATCATTGAGTAAAATAAAAACCTTCCAGGTTACTAACCCTGGAAGGTTATGTACATAAAACTAAGGGTTGTCATTCCGGCAATCTTTTAGCCGGAATCTATTGAATATTATTGCAAGAAATATGGATTCCTCCCGAGAATTCGGGACGGGAATGACATTTACAATTACTTTTCCCCTAACAGCTCATCCATACGTTTATTATCTTCAACACCATGTTCATCGACTTTTTTGTAAGTGCTGCCATAGCCTTTGTCTTGGCGCAATTGATTGAGCTTGTTTTTTTGTTCATATAGTTTACCGAGTTTCTCAACATCCAATCCGGCAATTTGGCATTTGCTCACCCAAAAATGTAATTCATCGATAAGTTCAATCCCAACATTTTGCCAGTCGATTTCATCACCGTCTTTCCACCATTTCCAGGGAAAAGAATCTTCCAATTCAATGGACTCATGGATCTGAGCCCTGTTATACTTTAATATCCACTCGGTCCGAACTTTATCCATCTCTTTTGATTTATTGGAGTGGTCACAAATTTCATCGTAATTTTTATTGTGACGTTCTTTCAAAATACGTTTGTTTAATTCATACTGTTTGTCAAAAATTGTTTTTAAAACATCCATTACAACGTCCTATCGTTTTTCAATTTAAATTAACTTTTAATTGTTTCTTTTAGGATCTTTAAAAAAATAAATTGCGTTTTGTTTTGTCTTAATATAAAAAATTGTATGTATTCCGGTTCATTTTCAAGAATATTTTTTAGATGAATATCAAATTCATTTAGATCAGTAATTGATATACTATTAATTTCTAATATCAAATCGCCAATTCGCAAACCTGATATACTTGCAATACCGGCACTTTCAACTTGTGAAACCCAAACTCCTTCTGTATCAAAATCAATGTCATAGTTAAGAAAAATATCCTGTGTCAATTCTTTCACACTAAATCCAAGATCTTCAATTATTTTTTCTTCTGCGAGGAATCGACTTTTAGGAGCACTTCTCAGAAATACATTGGTGGAATATGTTTTACCTTCCCGAATGTAAGTTATTTTTACATCTTTTTCATTCAGGTTTCGAACATGATTACGAAATATATCCAGGTTTTTTTTATCGTCCCCTGTTAAATGAAAATCATTGATTGATAAAATTATATCTCCAATTTCCAAACCGGCGTTTTCCGAAGGAGAATCCGGTACAATTTTATTTATAATTATTCCCGAGGTGTTTTCCATTCCCCAGTATTTTGCCATATCTTTTGTTAAAACTTGCATCTGAATACCAAGCCAGCTTTTTCTGGTTCCGTTTTTCATCTTGGATAATATCGGAGGATTCGCAATTAATTTTTCAAAATCTGACGCTAATAAAATTTCAATTATTGTAGATTGAGATTCCATAATTTCTTCACTATAACCATAGTTTTGCCTATTATTCTGAATAATTCCCACGGCATTTCCACCTGCATCCAAAACAAGCCCGCCGTTTGACAAGACATTTAAATTAGAATTTATCAATAATTTTTTACGTGGTTTTTCTATTGTAGAATTGATGTTTTCAGAATTTACAATAGGTTCAAAATCATATTTTTCACCTAATCTTTCAATCAGGAAAATTGATTGCCCGATCTTGAAAGAGGTCTCAGTTTTAAAACTAATGTGCTGCGGAAGGTCTTTTGGTTTATCAATTTTTAAAAAAGCAATCTTAGTTTCTTCATCTTTTCCTAAAAATGTTGCTTTGAATTTTTGGTCATTTTCAAATTCGACAGTTATATCTTCAGGTAAATGTTGTGACTGGTGAAAATAAAAACTGCTTGAGCTAATATCCAGATTGACAGGATATATCTCATCAGTAGTCAATATTAATCCTGTTTTTGAGACTAATAAGCCTGTTAAATATTTCTTTATTCTTGATCGATCCTTTATTTCTGAATTTCCATTCTGTGGTTCATAAAATTCAACGATACAAGTGCCATTTATAAAATTATTTATATTATCAGGCCAGGATATTTCCGGATTTGCAGGTAAGTTGTTTATGCTAATAAAAAGTATAATTATTAAAAAGATAATTTTTTTAAACAATCTATTTCTCCTTGAGTAAAGCAAATTTCGTAGAGTTTCTGAATGACACCTGCAACATTCTGCCTTTTTTGGGTAAGAATTTAAGGTTTTTATAAATTTCTTTGAATTGATCCAGGTTTATTATATTTTTGTCGTCAATTTTATTTAATATATCTCCTCTAAATACTTCAGCATCATCGGCCAAACTACCCCTTCTGACTCCGCTGATTAAAACACCATTTGTGTCTTTTAATTTGAAATTTTTAGCAATTCTTGGAGTAATCTCTTTTACTGAAAGTCCCCACTCTTCGCATTCAAATTCGTTACCTTCAAATTTTCCTCGCAGTTCAGTGATTAATTCAATTTTAATTTTTTTGTTGTCTCTCAGCAGGTCAAAAGCAATGTTATCTCCAACCGTTATTTCTGATATTTTTTTTCTGATGAATGGTAGTTCTTCCCTAAAGACAGCAGAAATCTCAGTACCATTTAATGAATAAATTATATCTCCGGGATTAATTCCAGCCTTTTCAGCAGGTGAGTTTTTATCAATATGGGAAACTAAAACACCGCTTAAAGAAGGGTCATTTTTATAATATTTAAGGTCTTTTATTTCCTGCCATTCGATACCGATATATGACCTCTTTACTTCTTTATATTTCAGAATTCTGTCAATCACAAGTTTGGCGGTATTGATTGGAATTGCGAAACCTAAATTTTCTCCAAAAGTTATTGCGCGGGCATTTATACCGATAACATTTCCGTCCATATCCACTAACGGACCACCACTATTTCCCGGGTTGATTGCAGCGTCGGTTTGAATCCACAAATTAAAAGGTGAAACCATTTTTCCACGGTCTTCAAAATACCTGTCTAAAGAAGAAATGACTCCCAGTGAAACAGAGCGACTGAGCCCTAATGGCGAACCGAGGGCCATAACAAATTGCCCTACTTGCAGGCTATCACTGTCTCCGAAATTTACATGACCAACAGTTTTATAATCCTTGCCGGATAAATCAAGTTTTAACACAGCTAAATCAGTTAGAGCATCTAATCCGACTACATATGCAGGTACTTCATCTTTGTTTGCTAATGTACAAACTACATACTTGGCTTTTTCAGCAACATGATTATTTGTCAAGACGTAGCCTTCAGGGCTGAAAATTATGCCTGAACCGGTTACTTTTACTTTAACACGTTTTCCCGATGCAAAAATTTCTTTTACAGGTTGAATGTGGACAAGCGCCGGCAACACCTTGTTTTTTACATCTAAAATCTGCTCTTGAAAATGATTTTGTGCAAAAAGAGGAAAAACAAAAAATAGAAAAGAGAAGATTAATTTAAATAATATCATACAAATTGGATTCCTTAAAATGATGTTTAAAATAAAAACAAAAATTTAGACATAAAATGATTAAATGCCAAAATTCATATTTGCTTTCCAAGCAAACGATTATCTGCACTAATATGTTCCTGTAATTATTTTATTAAACTTTGAATTTTTGTAACTTTAATCGACTTTTTTCATTACATTAAAAATACATTTTTGAGGGAATTTTCGATGCATAAATTCAAAACATATTTTTCGATTCTATCAATTTTACTAATCGCATTAAATTTTGCCGCTATTGCTCAGGATGAATCACATGTTACTGCACGACTTATTTTTCCTGTAGAACAAATGGCAAAACAAAACAGTTACCAGGTTTTAATCAAAATTGATATAATCGAACCATGGCATATTAATTCTAATCAACCATTGGAAGATTTTTTAATCGGAACAGAAATATCATTTGAACCGATTGAAGGCATTACTTTTGGTAAAATTCAGTTTCCGGAGCCGGAGTTGAAAAAGTTCGCATTTTCAGAAGGTGATATGTCTGTGTATGAAGGGACAGTTTATGCGCTTTCCACAGTGACAATTTCTCCTGATTTAGATTTGGAACAAGCGAATATTAAAGGTTATGTCTATTACCAGGCATGCGATGACC
The DNA here is from genome assembly GCA_030634505.1 of Calditrichia bacterium. GTDB lineage: Bacteria > Calditrichota > Calditrichia > JAJRVZ01 > JAJRVZ01 > DAOWAQ01. The sequence goes on along the minus strand of DAOWAQ010000086.1, from coordinate 106 downwards.
AAACCTGTTTACCGCCGATAGAAATCACAATGGATCATTCAATGCTTATAGTTGAAACAGGTGTTGAAATCAGTAAAGCAAATGAATCATTATTTGCCAAAGTATT
>DAOWAQ010000422.1 GCA_030634505.1 Calditrichia bacterium | reverse complement strand
TGGCATAATTCAGGGAATACAAGAACATTATTTACGAGTGAAATAATTGCATGATATTCACAAACTTTACTATAAATTCCACAATGATTGCATTTCTTCTTATCTACAACCGGGATCATCATTTTGACATCTTCAGTTGAAATAGGCGTTGTGTTTATAAACAAATGAGAGTTCGGTTCTTCAACATCAAGATCGTAGAGATTAACTGTTATTTTTTTTGCAGCAATATGCGCAAGATTGGTGGCAACTAATGTTTTTCCGGTTCCGCCTTTTCCGCTGGCTATAGCTATTTTCATTCAAATATTCCGATATTAATTTAAATTGTCTTTTTTATTTATAAAGTTTTGTGATAGATCATCTATATTCTCTGATCCGCAGTCGGGACAATTTTCATTTTGTTGAGTAACAGGAGTTTCCTGAATATCACCACAATCACGACATTTAAAAAATGTGTTTTCTAAATCAACATTACCACCTTCGATGATCAATTCCATACCATCAATTATTGCAGATGCTACTTTCTGACGTGCCCGGTCTATAAGTCTTGTAAAAGTAGGACGGGAAATATTCATCTTTTCTGATGATTCCAGATGCTCAAGTTTTAAATAATCAGCCAGTCGTATTGCTTCATATTCATCTAAAGTCAATTCTATCTTTTTTAGCATTTTTCTTGGAATTCCACTGGGCTTGAAATTTTTAAATTGCGGTGGTTTCTGTACAAGTCTTTTGCGATATGGTCCTCTCATGTTTTCTCCTAAATGAACATAAGTTCAATTAATGATTTTAATATAATGAACATAAGTTCATTTGTCAAATTAATTTTGAATAATTTATAATCAAATATTTGCTATTGTAAGCGATTAATATTTACTGAAAATCGAATTAAATTGCATCAAAATAGTGAGTTTATTAATTTGCATAATTTTTAAGATAGTCAATATCTAAAACAAAGGATTAACATGGCAAAACTTAAAGATTTCCCACGAACATTCTGGATTGCAAATACAATGGAAATATTCGAACGAATGGCATGGTATGGATTTTTCGCTGTTTCTTCCTTATATATTACAGGCGCGGTCTCAGAAGGAGGGTTGGGATTTTCAGATGAAGACAGGGGAGTATTACAAGGTGTTGTAACATTTTTTCTTTATTTATTTCCGGTTGTTACGGGAGCATTGGCAGACAGATATGGATTCAAGAAAATGTTATTTGCAGCTTTTGTTGTTTTAACTCCTGCCTATTATTTATTAGGTCAATTTAAAACTTTTCCCACTTTTTTTATAGCATATATGTTTGTGGCTCTCGGTGCGGCAATGTTTAAACCGGTTATTATTGGGACAGTTTCCAAAACTACCAATGATAAAACAGCATCAATGGGTTTTGGTATTTTTTATATGATGGTAAATGTAGGCGGTTTTGTTGGTCCCATTGTTGCCGGAATTGTTCGTGCCTGGGATTGGGAATATGTGTTTATTGCATCTTCATTTTGGATAGCAATTAATTTTATATTTGTAACTATTTTTTATAAAGAACCCACATCAGAAAGCGCTTCCGAAAATCCAAGAAATTTGAAAAAAGTATTAACAGATATGGTTGAAGTACTTGGCAATGGACGGTTTTTTCTATTGGTATTTGTTTTATTATTCATTTTAGTATTAGGATCAAAATACACGGCAAGCGGTTTTGTAAGTTGGACGGAAATTACATTAATTTCAATTGTTTGGTTTATTATTAATATCATATATGATTTCATAATAAAATCATTTAATAAAAATTCAAATGCGTGGTATTTGCAACCTATGAAACTTGGTGATTGGCGATTCGGATTATTTCTTCTTCTTATGTCAGGATTCTGGACTTCATTTAATCAGATTTTTTACACTTTACCTTTACATATACGTGATTTTGTTGATACCGGAGATTTGATGCAAATATCGGTCTCATTTTTACAAACGATTGGTCTGGCAGGTTTTGTAAATACATTTATGGATTCTATGGTGACACCGGGGCAAATCAATCCTGAATATATAATCAATATTAATGCCGGGGCGATTATCTTTTTTCAGGTATTGGTATCGTATTTTGTAACCCGCTTAAAACCATTTACAACCATATTTTGGGGAGTTGTAATTACAGTCGTGAGTTTTTCAGTATTAATTTTTGGAGTAACGGGCTGGATAGTGTTTGCAGGAATATTTGTATTTTCATTTGGTGAAATGATGGCGAGCCCAAAGTCGAAAGAATATACAGGTAAAATAGCGCCACCAGATAAAGTCGCTTTATATATGGGTTATTTTTACTGGTGTGTCGCACTGGGAAATTTATTTGGTGGAATACTTTCAGGGCAACTTTATGCGGCATATGCCAGAGATATGCAACGACCTGATTTAATGTGGTTAATATTTGCGATATTGGCGTTGGTAACAGCTGTATTGATATTTTTATATGACAGGCTTGTTATAAGGAAAATCGCGACAAAATAAAAAGAACCAAGAACCTAGAACAAG
>DAOWAQ010000320.1 GCA_030634505.1 Calditrichia bacterium | reverse complement strand
TCATAAATGAAAAGATCTTTCCAAATTATATTTTTGCCTTTAAGAAGAGTTGGTAACCATGCCTTTAAATACTCCCTGAAAGGTTCAAGTTTAATTTTTGTACCATCATCAAATGGTTTATTGTAAATATTAGTTGTCATTATAAATATTTCGGATATAAAATTTCTTTAACTTTATAATATAATCTTAAATAAGAAGACTTAATTGGAATCGAATTTTATTACCGTAACAATATAATAAATTAAATACAAAGATGAAATTTCAATAGAATAAATTGATATTGTTTTACTTGAAAATTCTTTTATAGTACTGGTTAAAACCTTAATTTCGGTTCGAATACATTTTTCGTCTACATCAATGTCAGACATATGCAAATCAGGAACTTTTCCACTAGAACTTCCAATGTGGATAGATGTAAATCCAAAGTATTTTTATCGATTATTTCTTTTTGGATTTTTTATTCTATATAGGAAAACAGGACTTTTCTTGATCATATATCAAATGTAATAAAAAAGGCTTTGGAAAAAAATCAATAATCCAAAGCCTTAAAGAAGTAATATATAATACTAACTAAACTGTGCCAACGTTATATCAATAATCTCAACAGCTTGCATTATTTCTTCTTCATTTATTACCAATGGCGGTGCAAATCTAATAATATCACCATGGGTAGGTTTTGCCAATAGCCCATTTTCTTTTAAAGCTACACATATATCCCAGGCTGTTTTGCTATCTTTGGTAGGTTTGATAATGATAGCATTTAAGAGACCTTTACCACGAACCAAAGTTAAAAGATCGTATTTATTAACCAACTTGTTCATTTCTGTTCTGAACAACTTGCCCAGATTATTTGCATTGTCTGCCAGGTTTTCATCTTTTAAAACCTGAAGAGCAGCTATGGCAACTTTACATGCTAATGGATTACCGCCAAAAGTTGAGCCGTGTTCTCCGGGTTTAATTGTCAACATAATTTCATCATCTGCAAGTACAGCAGATACCGGCATAGCTCCGCCGGAGAGTGCTTTCCCTAAAATCAGAATATCCGGTCTAACATTTTCATGGTCAGATGCCAACATCTTTCCGGTTCTTGCTAACCCGGTCTGAACTTCATCACAAATTAAAAGCACATTATTCGCTTTACATATTTCTTCAACCTTTTTTAAATATCCATCATCGGGAACAAACACACCGGCTTCGCCTTGTATCGGTTCAACAAGAAAAGCGGCAACATTTGGATCTTTAACCGCTTGTTCTAAAGCATCAGTATCGTTGTAAGGAATAATTTCATATCCCGGCATAAACGGCCCAAACCCGTCACGGCAGTCCTGATCAGTAGATGCAGAAATTACACCTAAAGTTCTTCCATGAAAGTTTCCTTCTGCAAATATTATCTTTGCCTGATTTTCCGGAATACCTTTTACAGTGTAGCCCCATTTGCGGGCGAGTTTGATAGCTGTTTCATCACCCTCAACTCCGGTATTCATGGGAAGTACTTTATCATATCCGAAAAATTCGGTGATGTATTCTTCGTATTCTCCGAGGACACTATTATAAAAAGCACGGGAAGTAAGAGTAAGTTTTTGAGCCTGATCGGTTAAGGCTTTTATTATTGTTGGATGACAATGACCTTGATTTACAGCTGAATAAGCAGAAAGAAAATCCATATATTTAACACCTTCAACATCCCAAACCCAGACGCCTTTTCCACGATCAATGACAACACCCAGAGGATGGTAATTATGAGCGCCATACTTATCTTCCAATGAAATATAATGTTGTGAGGTCAATTTTAAACTCCTTTCTTTATTAAATTCAGCTATTGTTGAATGATCACTTTTATTTTTTATCATTTCAAACACAAAAATCTGAACAATTTACAAATCCTATTAATTTTTGCAAACCAATTTTATATTATTCGAATGCGTATTTTGATAAAAAAAGATAAAGTATATTTATTAATTTCTATTGATGTAGTAGTTGATAGTTTGGCGAATTGAAGTAATGTGTTCAGGCGTCGTCCCGCAGCAGCCGCCAATTATATTTACTTTCTCACTGAGTAATACACGAGTTAGTTCACCACGTTGTTCAGGTGTTTCTGTATAAATGATTTTATTATCTTTAGTTTCAGGCAATCCTGCATTTGCCTGAGCTATAAGAGGCATGTCAGTTAATTGTCTGAATTCTTCCATTATATCAATAATTTCTTCGGCGCCTTTGCCACAATTTGCTCCTATTGCAATTACCGGTAATTTTTTCATCTCTTCAATAAATTCAGGAATACCCGTTCCCATAATGGTTCGATATCCTGATGCGCTTTTTTCAAAAGACATACTGGCAACCAAAGGAATTTTTTTGTTGATCTTTTGAGCAGCAACAATTGCAGCTTTTATTTCATCAATGTGTGACATAGTTTCAATAAATAATACATCAATACCTCCTTCAATCAATCCGGTAATTTGTTCTTTAAATACTTCTTCCAAATCCGAAATAGTTGATGATCCTAATGGTTGTAAAAACTCACCGGTAGGACCAATAGATCCGGCAATGAACTTTCCTTTTGGACATACTTTTTTAGCAATTTCCGCACCGGCTTTATTAAATTCATAAATTCGATTTTCATATCCGTGGTGTTTTAATCGAAAACGATTTCCACCGAAAGTATTGGTTTCTACTACATCCGCACCGGCAGCAAAGTAATCATTATGGATAGAAGCAAGAACATCAGGCTGACTGATATTCCACTCTTCCGGGCAATGACCCACAGGTAAACCACGTGCTTGTAACATAGTGCCCATGGCGCCATCGGATACCAGCACTTTTGATTTTAAGGCTTGTTCAAACTTCAAAACTAATCCTTTTTTTCTTTAAAGTTAATCGTATTTAATTTTTATTCAAATATTTTCAAAATGTTCCCCATGTAGATTTTCAAAATTGTTATATGTTGAATTTGAAATAATTGGAAGGTAACTTGAGTTTTGAATCTATCTTTATAAGGGAGTTTTACAATTTTTAAGACATTTGAGCCGCTATATCGACATTTGAAAAAATACCGCGGCAGGTTAATTTTAGGAACAATATTTATTATTTGCGGTAATGCCATTGGTGTTATCAATCCATTGGTAATACAAAAGGTGATCGATTACCTTGCCAAAGAAATTGATATTAATACCCTTTTAATATATGCAGGATTGATTGTACTTATTGCCTTAGGTCAGGGAGTGTTCCGGTTTTTAATGCGGCAAACAGTTATTGTTGGGTCACGACTCATTGAAAATAATTTTCGCAATGAATTATTTGAGCATCTGCAAAAAATGTCTGCCAAATTTTTCCACAACATGCCTACCGGTGATATTATGGCACGGATGACAAATGATTTGAATGCAGTTAGGGCAGTGCTTGGGCCCGGTATTATGTATT
>DAOWAQ010000048.1 GCA_030634505.1 Calditrichia bacterium | reverse complement strand
AGACAATCCTGAAATCTTTTCTGAATAATTTAAATTTGACTGGTTGATAGCGTTTCCATGCTGCAATAAAAGTAAAATACTTTGTGTTCTCTTTTTTACCTTCTGAATCCTCTCCGATACTATTTGAAAATGAAAGCCCCAGTTCAGTAACGGAAGCATCCTTCGGATCAAAATAATTCTTACGTGTATCTTTACTCGCAAATAATGATACCGAATAGATTTGATCTTTACCGGCGTCACTTTCCAGTGTGCTATCTATCTTCCCTGATGTCAGTTGATTTACAAACTTTGCTTCAATACCGCCGGAAGTTACGATATTATTTTTAAACTTATGATTCACATTAAATGAAGTTTTGAATACATTAAAATCTGCGCTGTTTAAAGGCCTGTATTGATTGTACGAAACCTGGAAAATACCGGGTGTTCGAGTATACCCAATCCACGGCTCTACATAAACAAATGTAGCCTGGTTTTCCGGATTTACTATTTTTTTGGAATTAACGCTATATAAAAATGATGGTACAAGATGCAGACTGATACTTCTTGCCGTGCCAAATAAATTACGGTGTCCGCCTTCTGCGGTTAAATCCAATTTATTACCGTATGATTCTTCCTGCTCGTAACCGTAACCTATTCTAAATCCAATCCAGCGTGGGTCACGCTCTTTCACCAAAATATTTAGAATAACATTAATCGAATCATTTGGTATAGCCTCCAATTCGAATCGCACATACTCAAACAACCCTGTACCATAAATGTTTTGTTGAGATTCATCCATTATTTTCCGGTTATAAATTTCATTCTTTTTAAACTCTAATTCTCTGCGAATCAGGAATTTTTGCACTATTTTTAAACCGACATATTTGATATCTTTTATATATACTGTTTGATTTTCTATAATTTTAAAAATTACTACCACAAGAGAATCATGTTCAAATTGGTAGTCTAATTTTAAATTAATATAAGGTTTACCTTTATCATAATAATGTCCTTCAATAATCTGTTTTCCTTGATTAATCCTGCCTTCATCAAATGGCTCTCCCGCCTTATAAGCTTCAAATATTTCATGCAAAAAATCAGTGTTGATAATTTTATTTCCCGAAAATTCAAATCGACCTAAATAATAACACAGACCTTCATGAATCACATAGTTAATTTCTACTTGGTTTAATTTATTATTTTGTATTAAACTATCATTAATTTCTACAGTAAGAAAACCACTTTTACGATAAAAATTCATTAAAACAATTTTATCCAGCTTTACTAATCTGGCATCAAATTCTTCATCTTCTTCCGAATAAATTATATCTAATAACTCTTCATCCTGAAATGAATTGGATCCAACAAACTGAATCTTTGAAATTTCAAAAATATCATTTGATGAATAAATAAATCCAGGCAATAACAAAAATAAGAAAATAAAAATATTTGATGTTAATTTACTCATAAATTAAAAAGTAGTTTTCCATGCTAATGAAATATTTATAAGGGTGTTTCCTTTTAATGTTTGGGCATAAGCGCTTTCTACTGACCAAAACCTATTTATTTTGTATGCCAAACTTATTTGGTTCCCCGGCTCCCAACTCAGTTTTGGGGCTGGAATTGCTCCTGCTCCAAATTGACTGCGATATTCAAGATATAGATTATTAGACAGATATTTTCCTACCGAAATAGAAGCATCCTGCAAACCATTGTTTAACTTCATTGATTGTAAATTAACCATGCCTTTTGAATCATTTATTTGAACCTTATCCAACCCAGTCAGGTCTTGTGCTCCCCTCTCTAAAACAGTTTCGACTGATGTGTTTATTACATCTTCACCGGTGTTAACCAGACCGGCGTCTCCGCTTCCCGATATATATTTTAATTTGTCGTAAAATGAAAGATTGGTAAGATAATTTCCATTAGAATCCCGAATTTGTAATTCCTGCATCAATCGTTCCAGGTTACCATTTACTGCCAATTCAACTGTATATTCTCCGGTTTCTTTTTCAGCAAATATTTCAATATCCGGATTGATCTTTTTCGGATTAGAAAAATCAATAGATCCCTGTTGTATTTCAAAGTTCTGACCAAATGCCATATAACTTCCCGATAGGATTTCTACATGTCCCGTAAGTTCCATATTCGGTGAGTTTGGTTCCTGGATTGCCCGTAAATCTCCTGAAATTTCTAAATTAAAATTATTGACTAAATCTAAAGTAGAACTGGCTATTACAAAATTATCCGGTATATTAATTTCCAAATTCCATGAGATAGCTTTTTCAGTATTTATTTCAGTTGAAGTCAGGTAAATGTTTTTTCTTAATTTATCAAGATCAACATTATATTTTCCTTTTTCTATCTGCAAATCACCGTCTATATTTAAAGTGTCTTTTCCTGAAATATGCAAATTATCAGATGTAATCACCATTTGTGTATTTTCAACAAAATAGTCTACGAAAAATTCATACATATTCAAATTCAAATCAATATCAGGATGCTGTATATCCGAAAGATCAATTGTACCATTGCCAATTAATTGACCTTCAGGAGTAGTTTCACCTTTAAATAGCCTGAAGAAATTGATCACATAAGACCAGCTTTGTTCCCATATATCTTTTTCCTTAATTGAAAATGTACTCAGATTTTCAATTGTTAAAATGGAATCTTTTATTGTTGCATTGATATATAAATCTGTAATTGGATTTTTCACCCTCGATAATACAAGAATTCCATTGTTAATATTAAAAAATCCATTATCGATTACAGGATTTTCAGGAGTACCGCCTATATGAATTTTAGTTTCATATTCACCTGAAATTTTTTCTACCTGCTCAAGAAAATTTCCTAAGAATTCTATGCGATCATCTTTACTATATATATTTAAATCCAAAGGATTGTTTGATAACTCAAATTTCATTTCTGCAAGATCCATATCTATTTGCTGAGAACCACTGGCGCTTATAAATGTTTGATTGATTTCAGTTAACAATGTATCTAAAACAATGAATCCATCTTTATAATGACTTTTCAAATTAAGATCAGTCAAATTATACTTGTCATATGTTATGCTATCCGCATTCATTGTAATAGATATTTCTGGTTTTTTGATACTACCAGCAATCAAAATCTCTCCGGAAGATGCCCCTTTAACAGGATTTTTCATTTTCAATATATGCTGATATTGATTCAAATCGAAATTTTCCCACTGAACCGATAAATTAGATTCAGTTCCCTCTATAAAATCAATAGTTTGTTTATTGTTTTCTTCAATAAACTTTAAAGCAATATCACCATTTGCATAAAAATGTGTTTCACCATTATCAAGAACAAATTCTCGAAAATAAATACTACCATTATCATATTCAATATCCATGCTTACATTTCCCATGGATGCATCATTAAATGTTATGAACTCACCTTTTACCTCACTTTCAATATTGGGATTATGTACAGGATCAATTAATAGTACTTCACCATTCAAAACGCCGCCAAAAGATTGATCCGTTTTGAAGAATTGTTGAAATGGATCAATCTTTATATTTTCCACATATAATCCAATCTGCAAATCTTCAATCTCATTATCCCAAAATCCACGAATTTCTATAACACCTTCCTTAGGTGCTTTAAAAAATGCCTGATTAATTATATATTCATCGGGATAAAAATTGATCAAAATAGAATCCGAATTTTCGATCCAGTAATTTTGATAATTTATTTTAAAAAGATCAAACCCCAGGTTAAATGTATCTGCATGCTGTGTTAATAAACCAGCTAACGAAATATAATTCTCATTATTGGCAAATCTTAATGTATCAAAAAAGACTTTGTTACTGTCGAAACTAATATTCACCAATGCTTCAGTAAGTTCAAAACCCTGAATATCACCTTTTTTAATTGAAAAATGCGCGGTTCCTTTTCTCCCACTGAATATTTTTTTTAATTTGAGATCAAGTATGATTGTATCTAATTGTATACTATCTTTTGCAATAAAGGGTAAGAATAAATATCCATGCAAATCAGGATCCCCGATATTACCTGTCATTGTTAAATTAGCATCAAAACTACCATTCAATGTGTCAAAATTTAAAGCAGGAAATAGCTCTGATAAATCATTGTTTTCTGTGAATAATTCAGCATCGATATTTAGTTTTCTGTCAAGATTACCTTTTACTTTAAAAAGTGAATTATCTCCAAACTTTAATAACGATGGATCGATAATATCAAAATTGTTGTCAATAGTTAGTAAAGCAAACCTAAGTGAATCAATTTTAACCGAATCAATAACTGAATTGATTAAAAATATTTCACCACTACCGGTTAGATGATTCAAATCCAATTTATCCACATTAAAAGAAATATTACCAGTCAGATTTGTATTAATTACATCAGGGACTAAATTTGAAAGGTTGAATTTGTTAAAATTAATTTTACTGTAACTTGATTCTACAGATCCTTTTCCACTAAAAGTTAAAAAAGTATTATTAATTAATATTTTACCTGTCAACACGGATAAAACTTTATCTTTATAATCTATATCAGCAATAAGAGAATCAATTTTATATTGATCTGTTTCACCGTTTACAGATAACTGGGCAGATAAATTATTTGGTGAACCAACAACCTGGAATGAGGTATTTACCCAACCTTTTGTTATTTCCTCCAATTGAATGAACTTACTGATATCTAAGTAATCCAGATGTGAATCTTCCAGATCAAAAATAATCCAGTTTTTATCAGCAAAACTAAATTCTGATTTGGCATATATATATGAATTGTTTGTTTCAAATTGGAATTTATTTAAAGTAATACGATTTTTATTCGCATTAAATTCAGTTTGAAATTTTTTAATATTCAAATCCCGGTTTTTCCAATATCCCGTCAGGCTTTCTATGAGAATATCTAATTGTTCAGAATCGAAAGCATATTTTAGACTGAGATTGATATTCTCGAATTTCAAATCTTCAGTTAGTTTCAAGTTCGCATTTACAATTTTACAATTGTTAACAATGAGCTCCGGAAAAATAACCAATAATGAATCTACAATAATCAACGAATCTAAAATTGTTGGGATGTCATCAATCGTGAAAGGTTTATTCTCCTTTGTAACTGAACGTTCTTTATTCTCTTTTAGATTGACAACTAAACTATCAATGGAAAAATCACGTACTAAATAAGGTTGAAATATTACACTGATCAGATTATAATCAATTTTTAAAGATTTCGATTTGATTGTACTGCTATCTTTCAGTGTAATAAGTAAATCAGTTATCTCAATTGTTTCAAAAAGGTTACCTTTTAACTCACTATATTCAATATGGGCGATACCTTCCAACTCAGAATTTAGTATATTTTTAATAGTATTGGATATAACATTTGATTGCCAATACAACAACACAAAGGAAAGTATAATTAGTAATAAAATTACTGATGATATTTTAGCAATTGATTTAAACATATATGCTTATACAAATCAAATTGAAAATCGTTACATACAATTTGGAAATAATTTAAACTTTTTTTCAAGCAAAAAAAATGACCTGCTTAAACTAAACAGGCCATTAAAGTGTATTGTTATTTAAACTATGCTATAGTTACATCGTCACACAAATAAACGTCCTGTATCTGGTTTAGAAGTTTTATACCTTCTTCCATTGGTCTTTGGAAAGCTTTTCTACCTGAAATCAATCCCATACCACCCGCTCGTTTGTTAACCACCGCCGTCATAGCGGCATCACCAAAATCATTTTTCCCGGATGCTCCACCAGAATTAATTAAGCCGGCACGACCCATATAGTTGCTTATCACCTGGTAACGTGTCAGATCAATAGGATGATCCGTGCTTAATTCAGAATATACTTTTTCATGTGTTTTACCAAAACTTCCCAATTTTCCGGCAACTGCTTTATAGCCACCATTAAGCTCGGGCATTTTTTGTTTAATAATATCTGCTTCAATTGTTACACCTAAATGATTTGCCTGTCCGGTCAAATCAGCACTGACGTGGTAGTCTTTACCATCTACTTTAAATGCTGAATTTCTCAGATAGCACCATAGAATTGTTACCATTCCCAGTTCATGGGCATACTCGAAAGCTTCACTTACTTCAACGATTTGACGATTTGATTCTTCCGATCCAAAATAGATTGTTGCACCGACAGCTGCGGCTCCCATATCTGCAGCTTGCTCCACACCGGCAAACATTATCTGATCGAAAGTATTTGGCGCAGTCAATAATTCGTTGTGATTTAATTTTACAATAAATGGTATTTTATGTGCATATTTGCGAGCAACAGATCCCAAAACTCCTAAGGTTGAAGCACAGGCATTACATCCACCTTCAATTGCTAATTTTACAATACTTTCAGGATCAAAATAAATGGGATTCGGAGCAAAAGAAGCGCCTGCAGAATGTTCAATTCCCTGATCGACAGGTAAAATTGATAAATAACCAGTACCAGCCATTCGTCCATTATTAAAAATTGATTGTAAATTGCGCAAAACCGGAATCGATCGATCGGTTAGGGCAAAAATACGATCTACAAAATCAGGACCCGGTAAATTTAACATATCTTTTTTTACAGTTTTGGACTCATAATTTAAATAATAATCTGCCTGATCACCCAGATATTCACGAATTTTTTCTATCATATTTTTGTTCTCCTTTTACTTTCCTATATAATTAAAAAAAATAATTTACTGTTTCTGATTAACTATTTCAAAAAAATATTTTCATCTTTTATTGATTTATGCATCATAATTAAAACTCGTGTTTTTTCTCAATATAAACCGGGAGTAGAATTTGAAATACCGTTCCTTTACCAACTTCGCTTTCAACCGTTATTTGTCCGCCATGTTCGCGAATTATCTGATAGACTATTGAAAGTCCTAAACCCGTTCCTGTTGCTTTCGTTGTATAAAATGGATTATACATATTTTTAAGAGTAGTTTGTTCCATTCCAGTGCCGGTATCGGAGATCGTAATTTCATCATATATTTCAGAAAAAAGCTTGGGAATTCTTTGTCTCCTGTCAATTACCGGGTGTGTTTCTTCCGGCAGTCTGGCTTTTATAGTTAAAACACCTCCATTTTCCATTGCATGAATCGCATTAATAATTAGATTAAAGAAAACCTGTTGAATTTGATGAGAATCCACAAATATCTTTTTTAATGAAGGTGAATAAACCTCTTTTATTTGTATTTTTTTTTCTTTAATCCGACGTTCAAACAATGGTAAAACTTCTCTAACAATATCAGGAATATCACATTTTATAGGATTTGGTCTCTGTGGTTTGGCATAGGAAAAAAAAGATTTTAGTAATTTATCTAACCTGTTTACCTGGCGTACAATTCTTTGAGAGTATTCAATTTTTGCATCGTCGCCTTCTAATTCCTCCTCCAATGTTTGTGCCATGGCTTTAATACCTGCAAGAGGATTTCTTATTTCATGAGCAATGCCAGAAGCCAATACTCCTAAAGAAGCCATGCGATCCATTCTTATTATTTCTGATTGTATGTGTTTTGATTGAGATATTTCCATAAAAGTTAAGGCATAATGTTTCTGCTCATCCATCACTACCGGATAAATTGAGTATCCCAGATCAAGATTTTGTGCGCCAACACGAACTATAAGTACTTCTTGCCTTAAAGCCGGAATTTGATTATTTTCAATCGATTTTTCGATTTTCTCAACTGCTTCTTCACCAAAGACTTTTGAAAGCGAAGAATTAGTATTATATTTTTCGCCGATAGCATCCCGTGCAAATTTATTTAAAAACTTTATCACATATTTTTCATCAAAAACAATCAGACCGAAACTTATGGACTCTAAAACATTTTTATATAATTGAAATTCTTTTGAAGGAACTGTAGTTACTTTTTTTTCTTTAAAAATATCGCTTAATTCCGCATATCCATATTTTTTTAACTGTATTAATTCTAAATTTTGTTTAAGTTTTTGAATAGTTAAAATTGCTAATGAAAAATCATTTTCAGAAAAGTTGTGTCGATAAATTTTGTTTATTAGTACAAAACCTCCATGCATCTTGTGAAATAATGATAGAGGGGCAAAAAGTAAACTATTTATTTCAAAACCTATCGTTTCCTCAATTTCCTGAATGAACGGATCAAGTAAATCCTGTCCTTCCAATACATAAGGAATCTTGCTATTTATTGTTTTCTGAATTGTAGATTTGGAAATATCGAACATTACTCTCTGCATTAATGTTTTATTCTCTTTATCAAAAACATTTAAACGCAAAGAATTTTCTTTCTCCAAATAATATAAATAAACTACTTTTTCCACAGCAAACGTAAGTTCCATTTTATGAATGAAATTAAATTGGATTTCCTCAAATGCTTTCGATAATTCTTGGTATTGTAAGAATAAGTTTATTTGAAGCAGTTTATCAAGATTGTTTACGAGCTGTTTTTCGCCTTCCAAAACATCTTTATAAATATACAATCTTTTCTCAAGGTTATTAATTTTATCTAAGTGTTTAATAGAATTTAATAATTCGAATTTATCAATGGGATCAAATAAGAAACTACTATACTCGTCCTTATAGATTTCCATTTTATATGTTGATTGCTCTTTTCCTATTAAATATAAAAATGGAGTGATTTGATGTAATTTATCCTTTCTTAACAAAGAGACTCTTTTAATATCATAAGATCCATTGGGAAACAAATCAAATATAATTAAATCAAAAATCTCAGATTTCAATATATTACTAAAAGCTGATTGAAAATCAAAAGTGTAGATTTTGGTTTTTGGCGAGGTGATATAAATCTTTAAATTATTTAAGCGCTCAGGATCAGATGAAATAAGTGCTATATTTTGTTGAAATGATTTCATTAATAAGGTGAAACGAACTAAGAAAAATCGGAACGGAACGTTTCGTAATCCATAATAATTAATTTGCTTCCGATCTTTTTAAGATACCCTTTTTCAGAAAGAGATTTTATAACACGCGAGATCGTTTCCCGACTGGTTCCTGCCATATTTGCCAGATCTTGCTGAGGAGGTAATTTTGGAATCTCAACCTGACCCAAATGGATTTTACCGGAATCATCGGCAATTCTTAACAATGTACTCGCAACTTTACCTGTCGCGTTTTGCAGGGAAAGACTTTTTATTTGAGAATCACTTCTTCGCAATCTGTGAGCCAGTTCTTTTAGTAAATTAATCGCTATTTGGGGGAAATCCCGTAACATTTGTAGAAAATCTTCTCTTCTAATCACCAGAATTTCAGAATCTTCTAATGTAACCACATTTGCAGAACGTGTTTCTCCATCGAGGATGGACATTTCTCCAAAAAAATCACCTTCACTCAAAATAGACAATATAACTTCTCTTCCATCTTCACTAATTCTAGATATCTTTACTCTTCCATTCAAAATAATAAACATCGTTGAACCAATTTCTTCTTCGATAAGAATCATATTGTCTTTTCTATAAAGCTGTTTTGAAGATGCACGTGCAATTTTTTGAAAATCATTTTCTGAAAGTTCAGAAAATATTGGTATAAATTTTAATAATGAAATATCCATTGTAATGTTAGCCCCTTTTATTGTTGAAGAATTCGATATTGTAAATGATATTTTTCTTTAATTTTCTCTGCAAATTCAAGTGTTTCAGAAAACCCCTTTTTCCCATCAAGCCAGACACAATGTAAATATTTTCCATTTATATTTCTTTTTTCAATTCTTGTGTACAGGTTTTGT
>DAOWAQ010000172.1 GCA_030634505.1 Calditrichia bacterium | reverse complement strand
TTTGGCTAGGGGCAACAACAATACTTTCACCGGTGTGAATACCCATGGGGTCCATATTTTCCATGTTACAGACTGTAATGCAATTATCAGATTTGTCCCGTACTACTTCATATTCAATTTCTTTCCACCCTTTTAGGGACTCTTCGATCAATATCTGAGATGCATAAGAGAATGATTTTGTCGCCAGTTTTCTTAATTCATTTTCATTTTGACAAACACCGGACCCCAGACCTCCAAGCGCGTAAGCAACACGAATCATTACAGGATAACCTATTTCATCCGCAATTTTTAAAGTATCTTCAACATTGGTAGCAACTTTACTTCGGGCAGCTTTTATATTTATTTCATTCAGTCTTTTTATAAATAAATCTCGGTCTTCTGTATCCTGTATTGCTTGAGCAGGAGTTCCAAGAATATCGATTTTATATTTTTTAAAAATCCCATTTCTGAATAATGATAATCCTGTATTCAACGCTGTCTGACCGCCAAAACTCAATAAAATGCCATCAGGTTTTTCTCTTTGAATAATCTTTTCAACATATTCAGTAGTTACCGGCAAAAAATAAACCTGGTCCGCTAAGTCTTCTGAAGTCTGTATAGTAGCAATATTTGGGTTAACAAGTATTGTATAAATTTTTTCTTCTTTCAATGCTTTAATAGCTTGACTGCCAGAATAATCAAACTCACCTGCTTCACCAATTTTTAAAGCGGCGCTGCCTAATATTAGAACTTTTTTATATTTTGATTTTTTCATACAATTTGTAAGTCAACATTCATGTTGACCCTTAATTTACATCCCTACTAAATAAGTAAACTTCCAATTCTTCCAGCCATCAACTAAACCAGCTTTCACCGGATTATTCACGATGTATTTAATAATTCTATTTAATTCTGTTTCATCCCGAACATAATGATCATAACTTTCATGATGCCAGAAAGCGCCATTGCGTCCCAACTCAAGGTTACACAACCTGGATGTGCTCCCTTTCAATAATCTCATTGTATCCGCTACCGGATAATCTTTTGTTTTCCCAGAAACATTTGACTTTGTACTTTCATTTACTCCAGTTGTATTAAACAAAACATGCACATGATTTGACATAATAGTATAAGCAATAAGTTCGTATCTAACCCCATCCAAAGCATGCATCTTATCTGCAACAATTTGAGCTATTACTTCTTCTTCTAACCAGTATGGTCCTGTCGATTTGCTGTCGAGAAAGTCGTCGAACTGACCAATGTAGATTTTTTTTATTTTATATATTTCTTTGTCAAATTTTTTACCATTAAATTTTTTCCTAAGCATTTTTATATAGTATTCTTTTTCTTTTTTTAGTTTTTTCAATACTGAAGCAGGAATCGCTCCTGCAAGTAAAAAAGTAATAAAAAACGTTGCATCTTCCGGATATATATGTGGTAAATTTCTGCGATAATAAATTATATCATTGTTCATAATTAAACGTATCGCAAGATTCATCTTGCATTTATTTACAACTTGAAAGTTGTATTACATTAACTTTTCCACAAATTTATCAAATAGAAATGCCGTGTCAGCTGGTCCGGGAAATGCCTCGGGATGAAACTGCACACTGAAAAATCTACCTGAGTTATGTATTAATCCTTCAACGGTATTATCATTTAAATTTTCAAAACAACTTTTCCATGATTTTGGAATTGAATTTTGCTTAACTACATATCCATGATTTTGGGTTGTGATGTAGCATTTTTTATTCGTTAAATCCATCACGGGTTGATTTTGACTGCGGTGTCCATATTTCATTTTAACTGTATCAGCACCGGCTGCCAATGCCATAATTTGATGTCCCAAACAAATACCAAAACAGGGAATATTGTTTTTAAACGCATTTCCAATTTCATTAATTGTATTTTGGCACATTTTCGGGTCTCCCGGACCATTAGAAATTAAAATCCCATCAAAATTTTCATCAGCAATTGAATAATTCCACGGGACCTGAATTACTTTAATATCTCGTTTTAACAATTCACGAATTATATTATTTTTACATCCACAGTCAATTAGCAATACTTTTTTTAAACCTTTACCATAAATCTTTGGTTCGGTTACGCTTGCCATTTCAACAAGATTGTCTTTATTGGGATCATAAAAATCCAGATCAGATTTATTGAAAACTATTTTCCCAAGCATCGTGCCTTTTTCACGCAATCGTTTTGTCAGAGCTCTTGTATCAATTCCGGATATTGCAGGGATTTTCTGGTTGTAAAGCCATTGTGCCAGACTGGTTTGTGCATTCCAGTGATGATAATGATGCGAATAGTTTTCAACAACCAATCCGCTGATTTGACCTTTGTTGGATTCATAATGTTCCAATATTCCGTCCACATAACTATCTGCCGGCATCCCGTAATTACCGATTAGAGGATAAGTCAAAACCAGGATTTGTCCTTTATAAGAGGGGTCTGTGAAAGATTCGGGGTAACCTACCATTCCTGTAGCGAAGACAACTTCACCGGCACAGGAATGCGGATACCCAAATGATTCGCCGATAATTTCAGTTCCGTCTTCAAGAATCAGTTTGGCTTGTTTTTTGTCCAACGGCATATAATTAAACTAATTAGATTGTGGCAGGAAATGAACAGCTGCTAATAAAAACCCAATAATTATCAATCCAAATCCCAGGGGTTGCATCCATTTAAATTTGTAAATGTCATCTTTCGATAAAACACCTTCATTAATCCTTTTCTGATACATGTGTGGCTGAATAAAGGCGAAATAAAATCCTACTATTATTAAAATGAAGAGTCAATTAATGGTACCATACTATTTAATTTTTAAGGGAAAATTTTCCAAATGGGTTTTGCAAAACTATACTATTTTTTTAACTAATTCAATAGTAAATAAATGGAATATTAAATTTCTAACCAAACCATTTGTACCATATTATTGATTCATGTGTACTATATCGTACAAATACTATTTTTGTATAAAATCAATTCATTATTAAGCATTGTTTTTTAATGGGTTGGCTACATTTCATTATAGCTGGCACGAAGATTGATTAATCAAGAATCAGTTAAATAAACGAGGAGAAAAAAATGACAATAATTAAATCAATCTTATTTTCAGTTTTAGTTTTATTTGCATTATCTTCAATATCCAGTGCGCAACTGGTCGTACTAAAAAAACCAATTCGACTAAAAGTTGTAGTTGTAAAAACTGTCAAACCCGGGAAAAACTTTGTTTGGATTGAAGGACAATGGAAAGTTAATGGAAATAAACATATCTGGGTTAATGGAAGATGGTCAAAGAACAGACCCGGTCATCGATGGATAAAAGGTCATTGGAAAAGAAAACGGTATGGTTGGATTTGGGTTGCCGGTCATTGGTCACTTGTTACTGGTCACTAGTTTCTGGAAATATATAATTATTTATACATGTAACATATTAAAACTGATATAACGCGAATTGCATGATCACTGGTTACCGATTACTTTTTCATGCCTCGCTTTTCGCTTCACACTCTTCGCATTATCTTCTCATAGTTGGCTGATTAATATCTGATTACAGGCTCTCTTGCATTCTTTCTAAAAATTTATCGGCTTCTTCATAACCCACCAATCGAATATCTTCAATTTCAGTTCCATCACCATTAATAAATACAATTGTTGGTACACCTTTTATTTTGAATTTATCCCGAATTTTGTTGGTTTCTTCAGATTGAAAATGAGTTAAATCAGCTTTTAGCGTTACATACTTTTTAGATAGATTAATAACTTCTTCATTGGTAAAGGTAAATTTGTCCAGTTCCTTACATGGGATACACCAATCGGCATAAAAATCAATAATAACAGGTTTTCCATTTGCCTTTGCTGATTCCAATGCTTCGTTGGAAAATTTTGCCCAATGGATTCCTTCTTCTTGATCAGTATCAGAAGGCCATGCTAAAAATACTGCTATTGCTATAAACATAACTCCCACCACATTTCTAATAATCAAAAATCCCTTTTGCCCCTTGTTTTTGTCAATCCATCCTAAATAGATACCGGCAACTAATGCAACCAAAGCCATTAAATAAATATAAATATTTTCTCCCGGAATCAGTGGTTCGAGGAAATAAATTGCCATGCCAATCAAAATAAATCCGAAGGCATTCCGTACCCAAATCATCCAGGCTCCTGAGCGAGGCAATTTGGTAGCTGCACCGGAAAATATTCCAAGAAATAAAAATGGCGTGCCCAAACCCATTGCCAAAACAAAAAACATCCAAAATCCTAAAAACGGATCGCCTAACTCACCGACATAAGTCAGCAATCCCAAAACAAATGGTCCAATGCAAGGAGCAGCAATCAACCCAACAGTAAGCCCCATAAACATTGTACCAAAATAACCACTACGATTTGCACCACCAACCATTGCCAGTTTTTGTGGTACGCGAATCTCATACAAACCAAACATACTCAACGCTAATGCAACCAAAACCAGTGCAACAAAAATTAAAACAATCGGATTTTGCAATGCTGAGCCCAGAAGACCTCCAGTTAAAGAAGCCACCACTCCCAAGACAGAATAGGTAATTGACATGCCAAGCACATAAACAACCGCCCTTAAAACCAATCCGCCTTTTTTACCTTCACTTTGACCACCAAAATAACTGATTGTAATCGGGATTAAAGGATATACGCAAGGAGTCAAGTTTAACGCCAATCCGCCCAAGAAGATAAACAAAAAAGCATAAATCATTCCGCTTTCTGTAATAACATCTGCAATTGATTTTTCCTTTTCAACTTTTTTCGGTTCTTCATTTTGAAAAACGGATAATACTTTTGCAAATAAAGATTCATTTGCTTTATTGACTTCACTACCTGTTTCAACTATTGGTATTGAATGTTCCATCGTGATTTCTGTCGGCGGTAAACAGGATTGGTCATCACATGCCTGGTAATAAACATAACCTTTAATATTAGTTTGTTCTATATCTAAATCCGGGGAAATTGTTACTGTGGAAAGCGCA
>DAOWAQ010000373.1 GCA_030634505.1 Calditrichia bacterium | reverse complement strand
ATACCATTCGAAATAAATCCTTCTATAAAATGTCCCATTCTAACGGCTTCAGACATAAGTGGATTTGGAAGAAAGAGCTGTATTGATGGCAAAAGTGCAAATATAAAAAATGAAAATATTAAACATTCATATTTATTTTTAGAAAAAGTCATAAAAAGAGGAATCCCAACAAAAAACCATAGTGCCCCTCTTATAACTTGAAAGGGAAAGAAAAAAGGATCATCTATTATCAATTGTCTTGTATGTTCAAAAAAGGATAATTTATCTAATGTTCCTGAGTAATGAATTCGAATTGCGTCAATTTGCCATGCAATAAAATAGCCTGCCAAGTAGTAAAGAATTACATAAATAACTGATATTAATAAGAGATATTTTACTATTTTCAGATTGAGTACTTTATTTATTTGAAGGTCAATCATTTCATTTAATTTTTGACTAATAATAAAAAAGCTGATAGGGATTATTAAAATAGAATTAATAAAACCCATTGAAATTATTTTAAATAATATTTTGTAGTCTATAAGTGGAAAAGCATCAATAAAATACCAAGTATCTGTCTGAGGAAGTAAAGTACCAGTCCCAAACCAAATATATATAAACCAGAAGATAAATTTATAATCTTTACTATTTACATTTCTAAAAAAGAATAAAATTAAAAAAGAATTTATTATTGAAACAAATACTAACATTGTAGCTGCTTGCGATGCATCCTCGGGAGATAAAGCAAAATCCGGCCCAAACTTTATCACCTGGATGGTGACTGTCATAGCAATAATTTGAAGAATTGTAAGTAGAGAAATAAATCCGATAGTCTTAATTAACTTCATAATTTTCCTCTTAGTAGTATGCATAACGGCAGCGATAATCCGCCAAAAACGTTATATAAAGTTCCACCGACCAGAAACGTGGACGCGTTATTACTCGGGTTGATTGCATTGTTAGCATTTTATTGTTTTTCCGAGATTACCAACATCTCAAAATCTTCAGTTGTTAATTTATCATTTCGACTAAAACTACCAATTTTTGCCCCAAATATATCAATGGTATTAAAATTGAGTGTTTTTAAAAGCCAGGTTATTTCGGACGGTACATAATATCTTTCATTACATTCCAGCTTTTTTTTATTACCGAAATCATCCTCAACATGCGTAAGGTTATGATCGCGAAATGTCATTAAATCAAATGAATTATTTGTGTAAGTTGCATTTCCTTCTTCTGTCTCTGAATCGAGAAATTCTTTAACAGAATGAAATAATGGGAACAGCCCGTTTAACATGGTAAATATTAATTTCCTTTTTGGTTTTAAAGCATTTGCAGCATTCTGCAGAATTTGAAAATTCATCTCATCGGTTTCCATCAATGGAAATGCACCTTCACAAAGCATAATGACTAAATCAAATTCATTTAAAAATTGAAGATATCTTGCGTCCTGTTTTTGAAAAACAATTTTTAGATTTTGCCTGGATGCTTTGACTTTTGCCTGCTTCAATTGGGATTCAGACAAATCAATCCCTGTTACGGTATAACCTCTTTTTGAAAGTTCAATTGAATGTCTTCCTGTTCCACAGCCAATATCCAATATTCTTGATGTTTTATTAAAATTGATTTCTTTTTCTATAAAATCACATTCTCCGATTGTACCTTTGGTGAAACTTTCATTATCATATTTCACACCATAATCTTCGAATAATTTTTCATACCACTGTTTCATATTGTTATTTCCTTTTCCTGGAAAATGTAACATATATATTAAACACCAACACCTATCAACTATTTGTCCCTATATATAGGAAGTTTTTCCTTATAAAAATAATAGATTTCTTATATACGGAATATAATTATCTTTGATTCTTAAAATTATACTTTAAAATATTTAAGAATTCAAGAAAAAATTATTTATTCTTAATTTTCTAATATATCTATCGCCTGGGATTGGGGTCGAGATAGTTGTTCAGCGGATCACTTGCCGATGTATTCAGAGATTCTATCCAATCTATCACCGGTTGACGATAGTTAATCCCGGTACGATAAGGATCGGGGTCATCATATTGAAAATGATAATCAGGCCTGGCATACAAATAGTCCGTCGTCAAAACCGTGTAAGTGGAGTCGGGGTGAATAGCAGTACCATCGGAAAGTTGGAATCCATTAATCGTTGACCCACCACCAATAACTAAATTAAAAATACCATCCATTAATTGCTGACCAGTTAATTCAAGTTCCACGATTGTATTTTCGAAAGGTAAAACACCTATCCAGGTAGCAAGCGTAATATCTCCACTTAGAACAGGTTGACGAATACCGCCAATATTGGTCAAAGATATATCGGCGTCAGGAAATGTAATTAACCATGAATCGGTAATCATGTTGTACATTTCATGTGATCTGTCACCAATTGCCTGGTCGGCGTATCCGATAACATAAGAAAGAGTATCATTCATTTGAGTTTCCCAATAAGAGACAATGGCCTCTATTTGTGAGTCGGGTGTGCCGCCCGTATTATAATGAACACTGGGTGTCATTGATTTAACCTGATCTGTCTCGGTATCAAAATAAATCTCCAGTTTGGCATAACTCTCCAAATGATAACCGCCTACAATTAGAGCGACGCCACTTTCCTTACTTCCCACCAATTCATTGCAATGTCCACCGCCAATCATACTGATTCCTAAATTATTAGCTGTGGTGACTAATGCCTGCATTTCAAGAAGACAGATATGCCCGACAACGATAAGCAATTCTGCGCCATCATTTTTCACTAGTGGAACCACTTCATTTAACGCAGTTTCATACGGAATAAAATCATAATCAACTACAAAATCGGGGAAGGTGGAAACTGGTGTTGTCGTTGTGGTCAATCCAATGATACCGACGCTAACACCGTTGACCTGTGTTACAATATAAGGAACTGCAAAATCCGGAATATTACCCGTTGCTTTTTCACGTATATTGGCAGAAAGGAATGGAAAGTTAGACTGTGCAACTCTATCCCTTAATCCTGCAATTTTGAAATCGAATTCATGATTACCGATTGCCGCCGCGT
>DAOWAQ010000382.1 GCA_030634505.1 Calditrichia bacterium | reverse complement strand
CTACTTTTTCTTTTTTTTCTTTGCTCTTTTATCTCTGTTCTTGTTTTTACTCAACATCTCTGCGGCTTATAATATCTCTTCCAATTGTTCCATTATCAATAAATTCCAAGTGTGCTCCGAACGGCACTCCACTGGCAATTCGTGTAATTCTTTTATTATAAGGCTTAAGAAGTTTTGAGAGATAAATCATCGTCGCTTCGCCCTCAGTGCTCGGATTAATTGCTAAAAGAATTTCTTTAACATCAGCATCCTGCGAACGAATTAATAATTCTTTAATATGAAGATCATCTGGAGAAATTCCGGCCAAAGGTGAAATAGCTCCACCCAGAACATGATAAATGCCTTGATATTCATTGCTTTTTTCGATGGCAATAATATCAACAATATCTTCTACCACACAAATAGTTGATGCATCTCTTCCCGGATTATTACAGATATTGCATTTGTCAGATTCAGTAATATTAAAGCATTGATTGCAATATCGGATTTTACTTTTAACTTCTAAAATCGCATGCGCTAATTCACTGGCATCTTCGATATTATCTTTTATAATATGAAATGCTAATCTTTGTGCAGTTTTTCTACCAATCCCTGGTAATCGATGCAGTTGATCTATCAGGTAGGATAATGAATTGTTTTCATTTTCAAACATATTACATTCCGGGAAATTTCATTCCTCCGGGTAAATTAAGACCTCCCATCATTCCCCCGGTTATTTTTTGCATTTCTTCATTTGATTTTTGTTGAGCGTTCGTTAGTGCTTGGTTTACTGCAGCAACAACTAAATCTTCTAACATTTCCTGATCATTGTCATTAAACACTTCGGGTTCTATTTTAATTGATAGAATCTGCATATTGCAGTTTGCTTCTACTTTTACCATGCCGCCGCCGGAAGTAGCTTCAACAGTAATGTTTTCAAGATTCTTCTGTGTTTTTTGCATTTCTTCCTGCATCTTTTGAGCTTGCTTCATTATGTTTGCCATATTGGGTTTCATATTTTTCCTCCTCAGGTAAGTTCCAATCCCAGCTCATTAATTAATTTATTAACTAAAGGATCAGTTTTACTGATTTGTTTTATAGTTTCCTGTTTGTTTATTGTCTTTTCGAATTTCGGTTCCGGTATAGTTTCATCAATTTCTGTCTTAACATGAATTAGCTGGTCATAATCATCTTTGATTATCTTCTCAATAATATTTTTGTTTTTAATAAGAAGGCTCATTTGAAAATTATGTGCCTTGTGGTATTTTACAAGTAATTTGTCATCCTGAATTTTTGGTACACCGAGCTCCAAGGCATTTCCTATGCTTATTTTAGTGGATTTTACTTTATCACAAAAATTCTGCCAATTATTTTGAATTTCACTAAGATCAGGAGCAGATCTAATTTCTTTTTGTATTTGTTGTTTTTCAGGTTCTAAGGTTTGTTTTAGTATTTTAGGTGTTTTTTTTTTAAGCAGATCGAATTTGTCCAATATATCTTCAATATTAACCATCGATGGCATTTTTGCCAGTTTAAGTATGCCAAATTCAAATTTAATCTGTGGTTGTGTGGACCATTTTATAGAATTTTGGATTTCACCGATTAACTGAATGTATTGTAATATATCGTTTTCGCTAAAATCTTTGGACTCGTTTAAATATCTCTCTTTAAAGTTTTCTGAAACATGAATAAATTCCATGTTTTGAAGTGTTTTGGTGATTAGCAAATTTCGAAAATGTTCTTCAAATCCCACTAAGAACTCACCAAGGTCAATTCCATCTGAGAAAACCTTCTGGCATAATAATAATGATTCTTTTAGGTTTTTATCTCGAATTTTGGAGGTGAATGAAAAATACAGATCAAGATCTATTAATCCGAGTATTTCAGCAACCTGCAAAGCGGTGATTTTGTTACCGCCATAAGAAATAATCTGATCAAGAATGCTTTGAGCATCACGCATTGAACCGTCGGATTTTTTAGCTATTTCCAATAAAGCATCATTTTCAATCTCGATTTTATCAGTCTCGCACATTTTTTGTAAATGCTTGATGATAGTGTTTGTAGGAATTCGTTTAAAATCAAATCGTTGACAACGTGAAAGAATAGTCGCCGGAACACGATGAATTTCAGTTGTGGCAAACATAAAGATAACATGAGAAGGGGGCTCTTCCAGAGTTTTTAATAATGCATTAAATGCCTCTTTGGTAAGCATGTGCACTTCGTCGATTATGTATATTTTGTATTTTCCCTGGCTAGGAGCGTAATGAATGTTTTCTCTTAGATTGCGAATTTCATCGATTCCACGGTTAGAAGCGCCATCAATTTCTAAAACATCTAAAGAATTACCTTTAGTAATTGATTCGCAATTACTACATTTATTACATGGTTTTGAGGTAGGTCCCGTTTCACAATTTAAAGCTTTTGCTAATATCCTTGCAGTGGTAGTCTTTCCGACTCCGCGGGGACCGGCAAAAATAAATGAGTGTGCTATCCTATCAGATTCAATAGCATTGGTAAGGGTTTGAGATACATGATCCTGTCCAATTATATCTGAAAATTGTTGTGGTCGCCAGCGCCTTGCTAAAACTAAATAAGCCATAGATTTTTTCGAAATTTGTTATTTAAAACGCCAGGCGACCCCACGGCACATAGAGCATCCACTGACCGCTGCTTCCTTCCGAACCTGACGGGGTTGGGTGAAGATCTATTGCGTGGGACCTGGCATACTTAAAGTTTAAAGAACCAAAACCCAAGACTAAAGATATTATCTTGGTTCTTGTTCCGTGGAGCTGAGCGGGATCGAACCGCTGACCTATACGTTGCGAACGTACCGCTCTCCCAACTGAGCTACAGCCCCATAGGGATACAAATTTAACCAATTCAGGTCAGCCAGTCAACGCATGTAATAAAAGAATGCATCATTAAAATTAAAATGCCGGGTGTTTGTATTTGCT
>DAOWAQ010000418.1 GCA_030634505.1 Calditrichia bacterium | reverse complement strand
TATTTTGGAAAATCTAATCATATTGAAAATGATAAAATAAGGCCTTTTCTTGATTTTATTAAAGAAGCCGAACACTTTAAGTTTGTCGTTATACGTCCCGAAGTACGTGAAAAGATCGAAAGTGCTTTTGAAGATGCTGTTTTAGAAGATATAAGAGAAAGTATGATTCCTGATTTTAAATTCATTAAGATCGATGTGTTTGATTACCAAAAAGAGGGTATCTCATTTGCTGCTTTTCGTAAAGCATCCATTATTGCTGATGAAATGGGGCTTGGAAAAACCATTCAGGCTATAGGTGCAGCACTGATAAAGAAAGACACTTTTGGGTTCAAACATACGCTGATAGTATGTCCTGCATCAATAAAAGAACAATGGAAAAAAGAAATCGAAAAGTTTTCAAACGAAAAAGCAGAAGTTATACAAGGAACTCCCGAAGAACGCCAGTTGCGCTATATTGAAAGTGAATGTTATTTTTTAATTGTCAATTATGAAACCGTTCTTCGTGATCAAGTTGCTATAAATAACTCAGATATTGATTTTCTTATTCTCGACGAAGCACAAAGAGTAAAAAATTATGCTACTCAAACTGCTCATGCAATTAAAAATATCAACCACAAACATGTTTTGGTAATTACCGGAACACCAATTGAAAATCGCCTGATTGATTTATTTTCTATTGTAAGTATTCTTGATCCGCATTTTCTTGGTCCGCTATGGGAATTCTCATACCAATACTGTCTTTTTGATCCTGAACGTTATAACAAAATTAATGGGTATTATAATCTTCAGGAATTAAAGAAACGCATGGAGCCAATCCTTTTAAGAAGAGAAAAGCGTAATGTTCTTGATCAGTTACCAAATGTACAACAATTTAATATACCTGTAATGTTATCACCATTGCAGTCCGACTATCATGGCTCATATGCAAGGGGGATAGCAACTATTCTGAGGAAAAAATTCATCACACCTTATGATATGCAGCGTATGCAATTGCTATTAGCCAATATGCGGATGGTATGTAATTCTACTTTTTTAATTGATGGAGAAACAAACGAATCGCCCAAACTTGAAGAACTTAAATATATTCTTCTTGAAAAACTAGATATAAAAAATTCCAATAAAAAAATCATAATTTTTTCTGAATGGATTAAAATGCACAAATTAATAGGCAGTATTTTACGTGAAAATAATATTGGTTTTGCCGAATTAAATGGTAGTGTACCGGTTAAATTACGGGGAAATCTGATCCATAAGTTTGAATCAGATGATTCATGTAAAGTATTCCTTTCGACCGAAGCCGGTGGCTCAGGACTTAATCTCCAGGTTGCAGATACTTTAATAAATTTTGAACTGCCATGGAACCCGGCAAAGAAAAACCAACGTATTGGGCGAATTGACAGGCTTGGCCAAAAAAGTAAAAAGCTAATTATTTTTAATTTTATCTCCAGGCATTCTATCGAAGAAAAAATTGCTGCCGGCCTGATTGTTAAACAAAACCTTTTTGAAGGTGTCCTTGACCAGTCGAGTACAACAAATTTTGTTGACTTTTCTGCGAAAGGGCGATCACAATTCTTACAACAACTTGAAAGTATTATTTCCGGACTGGAAGAAGTTCCTCCTGAAAAAGAAATAATACCGGAAACGGAAAAAACAGTCGCCAAACCGGAAGATATAGCAAAGGAAAATGAAAAAAACAGGGAGATTGATTTATCCGGTGATACCAATGAATCGCCGGAAGGTATCGATTCATCAAAACCAGCATTAACCGAAGAAAGTAACAAACCTGAAAAAGAAACTGTAAATCCTGCCGAATTTGAGAAAATAATGGAAAACGGATTACAATTCCTTGCCGGTTTGGTAAAATTATCAACAGGAAAAGATGTTGGGCTCGAAGGCCAGAAAATAGATGTAGATAAAGAAACTGGTGAAGTAACAATGAAATTTAAGTTGCCCGTTTAAATAAAAAGCGGGCAAGCTACTTACATCGCACCGCTACAACCGTCTACCCTTGCTACCTTCCGGTTCTGGGGGAGTTCAACAGGAGCTGGTCCTATACGCCTTGCCCGGGGCACAAAAGTAGCAATTTCTTAAATCTTTTCAAATAAATCCATATTTATTTATTCAAAAACTAATATATTTGTTTTACAAAATATTAAACCTCAAATAATATGGAAGAAAAATCGAGCTCATTCTGGAAATCTGGATTAACTTACGGCTTAATTCTTGGATTAATACTGATTATTTATTCTGTTTTGCTCTATGTAATGGATCAAAGCTTTAATAAAGGACTCGGTTACATTAGTTTCATATTTATATTCGCAGTTCTATTTTATGGCACTAAGACGTTTCGCGATAATAATTTAGACGGCTATATTTCCTATGGGCATGCACTTGGATTTGGAATGATAATAATTCTTTTTGCAGGAATTTTTAGCTCAATATATTTTGCTATTCATATCACATTAATTGATTCCGATTACATCACAAAACTTTTAGCCTTTTCGGAAGAACAACTATTAAACAAGAATATGCCTGATGAACAAATTGAAATGG
>DAOWAQ010000323.1 GCA_030634505.1 Calditrichia bacterium | reverse complement strand
TCCTCAAATTACCGCAGGGCTATTTTAAAGAAAATATAGCAAAAACTATCAATGATGAAATTTATAATGAAAAATATTTCGAAACAAAACAAGCGATAAATCTTACTTCATTATTTAGCGAAGATAATAAAGTATTAAATACATGGTTGCTAGTAACGACTGATAAAAACCTGGATTATGAATTTGGAGAACTTTTAAGTAAAGGAAAATTAATTCATTTTCAGAAAAATAATGTATTAAATATACAATCTTCGCCAAATGATTCGTTGTATTCCAAACAATGGTATCACAGAAAAATTAAAGCTTATGAGAGTTGGCAGTATTTTCAACCTTCAGAAAGAATAATCCTGGCAATTATTGACACCGGCATTGATTATTCTCATCCGGACTTATTTAGTAGTTTGTGGATTAACAGTGCAGAAGATTTAAATGGTAATAATATTTTAGATAGCCTGGATATAAATAACATTGATGATGATGGCAACGGTTATGTTGATGACGTGTTTGGCTGGGATTTCACTGATGCGCCGCGCTTTCCCGATGGGGGTGATTATCTTGATCCTGACAATGACCCGATGGACGAATTTCAAAGCGGGCATGGTACTCAAATTGCCGGAATTATCGCGGCACAAGCAAACAACAATATTGGAATAGCAGGTATAACCCCGGAAATACAAGTAATGAATTTGAGAGCAGGAACCGCAAGTGGTTATCTGGAAGAAGATGATGTGGCTGAGGCGATTGTATATGCCATCGACAATGGCAGCAGAGTAATTAACATGAGCTTTGGTGATGTTGTGGTTTCGGCATTTTTGAAGGACGTTATAAGGTATGCTCATAGTGAAAATGTTGTTTTAGTAACTTCATCTGGAAATAGCGGAACAAATGAGCTACATTATCCTTCAGGTTTTGCAGAAACTATTTCGGTTGGCGCCACGGATAGCTTAGATGCTGTCACCGGTTTTTCCAGTTGGGGGCAAACACTGGATTTATCAGCACCGGGACAAAATATATTATCTTGCAAAATAGGAGGAGGTTATAACTACTCCAATGGTACGTCTTTTAGCGCTCCAATGGTTTCAGCAGCGGCGGCTTTTATTCTTTCAAATCATCCGTATTTCACAAATGAACAAGTTAGAAATATTTTAAAAAGTACAGCTGACGATTTCGGTACTTCAGGTTGGGATCCATACTATGGAAGCGGTAGATTAAATCTCTTCAATGCAAGCCAGGTTAATCATGAAAGTGAATTAATAATCGAATATCCTGCATCTGGAACATTTACGGCTATGGACTCAATTCCAATTATTGTGACCATCCAGGATGCTGATTTACAAACAGCATCATTAATGGTTGGAGATGGTGAGAATCCTTCAGTTTGGCGGGAGGTTGTATCAAATATAAAAAACCAGGTTATTTCAGATACAATTACATATTTGGATTTGTCCAATTATTCAGACATTACTCTTGTTTTCAGATTGTTAGTCAACACATGGAAAGGGGAGACTAAAGAATATCGTTCTTTATTATTTGTTGATAAAACAACCCCCGTTATTTCTAATCTAAAAAAAACAGCTGTGTTTGATGAAAATAGAAGATCAATGTTAATATCTTTTGAAACAGATGACATAACAAGAGGTGAAATTTATTTACGACCAAAATCTTCTGCGGTACCTTTTATTGTAAAAAATTTAAACTATGAAACTCGAAACCATAAAATATTGATAGTTTCTGATGATATTTCGGGGGATGTTGAATTTGAGATTCAAATTGAAAATTTGGCCGGTTTGGAACTATCTGAAGGCGGGACAACCCAATACGAATTTAATTTGTCCTCAGAAATTATTCCTGACTTCAATTTTACAAAATTAAATTACACACTACTAAAAGGTTTTATTTTGTCAAAAACCACTGATTTTGATAATGATGGAAATGATGAAGTTGTACTTTCTTTATATGACGAAAATAATTCATTTGGAAATGTTGTGGTATATGAATTTGAAAATAACCAATTTAATAAACGAAGTGAAACAGATTTTGCCGCAATTCCCCGTGATTTTGGTGATTCTGATAATGACGGCAAAATGGAATTATTATTAGGATTTGGCAGAGCGAGTTATTTACTGGAAGCATCGGTTATAAACGGATTTCCCGATAATTTAGTTTGGAAAGACACTTCGGATTTTTGGGTAAGCCAAATTACTGACCTTGATAATGATGGCAATAATGAAATTCTTGGAAGATCGGGAACTGAGTACAAAATACTGGAAACAACGGGTGATAATTCTTATACCGAAAAATTTGTTTTCGCAAATCCTACATCCGGAAACAATGCATTGGGTCCTCCGACCACTGTTATCAATGATTTTGACAATGATTCATATTTGGACTTAGTCTTCGGTGACTATGACGGTGATATTGTTATTTATGAAAATAGCGGCAATGATGTCTTTGTAAACAGGTATGATGAGAGATTACCATTTCCCGATGCTACTGATTTTATAACCTCCGGTTATTTTTTAGATTCACAAAAACCCTCACTAATTGTTGGAACGCACACTGATGATTCCGAAATATATGAATCAGAGTTTGATGCAAGAATCTGGAGCTATTTCCACATTGTTTCAGAAACAGATAACAATTATTCGAATAGGCAAAGAATTAATTTCTTCGGTTATGCTGATGTACGTGAATTTGATTCGGGAATTTCGACTGGTACCGATTCCAGCCAGACAACGGATTATGTACTTTTTTCTGTATTTCCGGATTTATACATTTTCCAATCCAATGGTGATAGCCTGGTGCCGAAATGGTATTTGAACGGGATTCAATCAAATAAAATTATTCTTCACGATTTTGATAAAAATGGAGCGCCAGAAATATATTTTAATAATGGTGAATCAATTGTAGCTTATGAATTTGGTGAAAGTAACCGTCCATTGCCTCCTTCAAATCCGGAAGCAATTCCATTGGACACAAGTTCTGTTCAAGTTACCTGGAATCCTGTAAGCGGCGCTCAAAAATACATTATTTATAGAGGCTTAAACGATTATTTATTAATGCGATATGATTCAGTGTTTACACAAACAGGTTACAAGGATACTTCTTTGTCAAAGGATACAACTTATTATTATGCGCTGCAAACATTTGACAATACATTTTCGAATCCATACAGTCCATTATCTGTAATTCAATCAGCGCGACCAAATGATCCACCAAAAGTGGATACAGTACTTATCATAAATAATACCCAGCTTCAAATATTTTTTAATGAACCAATGCTTAAGAGTAATTTTCTGGCTAATAATTTTAGAATTCTGCCACAGGAAAAATATGCAACTTCGGCAATCAGTGTAAAGAATGCCTGGGGCACGCTTATATCATTTCCGGATCAATTTTTAATCGATACC
>DAOWAQ010000144.1 GCA_030634505.1 Calditrichia bacterium | reverse complement strand
TGGAATCGTCAGGAATTTTAGTAATAAAATATTAAATATTCACCCGGCACTTCTTCCATCATTTGGAGGAAAAGGAATGTATGGGGGATACGTGCATCAAGCGGTTTTTGAACATGGCGTCAAAGTGAGTGGGGCAACGGTTCACCTGGTTAATGAGATTTATGATGCCGGGCCTATTGTAATCCAAAAAGCTGTTTCAATTGAAGGATTAAATTCACCGGGTGAAATAGCAGACGAAGTGTTAAAAATAGAACATGAAATTTTTCCGATAGCGGTAAAGCTGTTAGTGGAAAATAGGTTGAGAATAAACGGAAGACGGGTTGAGATAATTGGAGAAAGCAATAATTGAACATGCGTAAAAGGGCCCTGTTAAGTGTATATGATAAAACGGGAATCGTAGACCTGGCAAAGTTTTTGAGTGATAATAATTTTGATATAATCAGTTCCGGTGGAACAAAGAAACGTCTCGATGAAAATGGGATTGGAACAATATCAATTGAGAGCATTACCGGTTTTCCTGAAATGCTGGATGGAAGAGTCAAAACACTTCATCCCAAAATACTAGCCGGAGTATTAGCTAAAAGAACAACTGACCATGAAAAACAGTTATGCGCGAATAAAATAATTGCCATTGATGTAATCGTGGTTAATTTGTATCCTTTTGATGAGACAATAAAAAAAGAAAATTGTACTATTAAGGAAGCGATAGAACAAATCGATATCGGAGGACCAACTCTTCTTCGTTCAGCGGCAAAAAATCACGAATATACAACAGTTTTGAGTTCCCCCGATCAATATAAATTGTTTAAATCAAATTATTCTGAGAACAATGGAGATACCTCTTTACAGTTCCGCAAAAAATGCGCAGTAAAAGTATTTCAAAAAACTAGTCAATATGATGCTTTAATTGCTGATTATCTTGCTGGTGATACATCTGAACTGGAAAATTATCCTCCTACAATTTCATTCCATGGTAGAAAAGTTCAGGATTTACGGTATGGTGAAAATCCTCATCAGCAAGCAGCCTTTTACGCTTTTGGGGAAAGTTTACCTTTAGGCGATTTTCAGCAGTTCCACGGTAAGGAGCTATCATATAATAATATTTTGGATTTAAATGCGGCATTATCCATAATTACAGAATTTTCAGACAAAGTATCCGTAATTTTAAAACATAGTAATCCATGTGGAGCGGGAATTGGTGATACAATAAATGAAGCATTTCAAAAAGCATTAAGTACAGACCCACTTTCAGCATTTGGAGGAATAATTGGCTTTAATGATCTTGTGGACTTGGAAACTGCAGAATCGATAAGCAAAAGCTTTTTTGAATGTATCTTTGCTCCCGGATATTCTGAAGAAGCTTTGGGTAAATTACAGAAAAAGAAAAATTTACGTTTGATTGCATTTGATCCGAATATAAAAGATTCATTTTCTGATGAAATTAGAATCGTACATGGAGGATTTTTAACTCAGAATAAAGACGCCGGAAATATTGACATCAGGTCTTGTGAAATAGTGAGTAAAAGAAAACCTTCTGATGTTGAATTTCAGGCATTAGATTTTTCCTGGAAAATTGTTAAACATGTAAAATCAAACGCCATAGTTTTTGCGAAAAAGGATCGCCTGATTGGTGTAGGTGCCGGGCAAATGTCACGCGTTGATTCAACCGAACTTGCAATTACTAAAGCTACTAATGCAGGTTTATCTACAAAAGGGACGGTAGTGGCATCCGATGCATTTTTTCCTTTTAAAGATGCGATTGAATCCTTAGCTAAAGCTGGTGCGACAGCAATAATTCAACCCGGTGGTTCCATTCGGGATGAAGAAGTTATAAAAGCGGCAAATGAAAACAATATCGCTATGGTTTTTACTAAAATGAGGCATTTTAAACATTAATGATATTTTGATAGATTGCGGAGAATAGATATATGGGATTTAATTTTTTAAACATGTTATCTTCAGATATTGGTATTGACTTAGGTACAGCAAATACTCTTATTCATGTAAAAGGTAAAGGAATTGTTGTAAATGAACCATCAATAATTGCGCTGGAAGGAGATTCCGATAAGATAGTGGCAGTTGGTAACGAAGCCAGAGAAATGATGGGTAGAACTCATCAGGATATAATAATAATTCGGCCATTAAAAGACGGTGTTATAGCAGATTTTGAAGCGACTGAAATAATGATGAGAGAATTCGTAAAAAAAGCCAATGTGAGCAGAATGATGCTTGGAAAAATTGTCGTGGATGTTCCATCAGGTATAACAGAGGTTGAAAAAAGAGCCGTACGGGATTCTGCCGAACGTGCAGGAGGAAGGGAAATACATTTGGTTGCAGAGGCGATGGCTGCTGCGATCGGTGTTGGATTAGATATAAGCGAACCCATGGGTAATATGATTGTTGATATTGGCGGAGGTACTTCAGAGATTGCGGTAATTTCATTGAATGGTATTGTGCATCATTCTTCTATACGAGTTGGTGGCGATGAAATGGATAATGCCATAATACAGTTTTTCAAAAAAAATTTTAACTTATTAATTGGTGAAAAAACTTCCGAGAAAGTTAAGAATTCAATAGGCTCTGCGACACCCCTTGAAGAAGAAATTACGGCAGAAGTTAAAGGACGCGACTTAGTTGATGGGATTCCCAAAACGATAGAAATTAGTTCAGTTGAAATTAGAAAAGCACTTGATGAGTGTATAAATACAATTATTGATGCAGTGAAAGTTGCCCTGGAAAGGACGCCTCCGGAATTAGCTTCTGATATTTTAGATCGTGGAATTATTTTGACCGGTGGAGGAGGCATGTTAAAAAATCTGGATCAGCGAATGATTGAAGATACATCTCTTCCTGTGCATGTTGCTGAAGATCCTCTAACATGTGTTGTGCGTGGATGCGGTAAAATATTGGAGAATTTTGAAAAATATGAAAAAGTTTTACTAAAACAACGTAGAATGTAATTTTAATTAAATAGAAATATTGAGAAAAATATTTGAATTGTAGATGGAATCACTATAATTCAAAGTAATAAATCATACCTTCATAAATATGCCTGTTTTTAAATTCTTTTTACAAATTAGGGATATATTTGTTCTTGCTATTTGCATTTTATGCTCTTTTCTTCTTTTGATTTTCAATGACCAGGATCCAGAGATGCCATTTAGATCGATTGCATATAACACAGTAGGCAAAATTGGAAATGTTTTACAGGAGACAGGAGCTTATTTCAGATTATCCGACAAAGTAAAAAAACTTAAAAAACAGAATGCTGAACTTTCATATAAAAATACTCAGTTACAAGATGCCTTACTAGAAAACATAAGGTTGAGAAAACTACTGGATTTCAAAGAAGAGAATTCCTTCTATTTGATACCAGCTGAAGTAATTGGACAAAATCCTTTAAGTATTTTGAATGGATTTCTTCTAAACCAAGGCAGCAGTAAAAATATTGAAAAAGATGATGCTGTTTTTACAGATAAAGGATTGGTAGGTAAAATTGTTGATGTAGATGAAGATTTTTCATCATGTCAAATATTATTAGATAGAAACTGCAAAGTAAGCGCTAAAATACAAAGAAACAGGGAATTAGGTATAATTGCATGGGGTGGAGGTGCGCAGCTAAAATTACTTTATATTGCAAAAACAATCAAAGTGCTCGTTGGAGATGTTATAATTACTTCAGGGTACAGCCAAATATATCCGGAAAATATCAAAATTGGTTTGGTTGTTGATATATCGCTGGAAACTGATGATTTGTTTCAGGAAATCACAGTAAAACCAACAGTAAATTTTAACCGGATTGAAGAAGTATTTATCCTAAAAGGTTTAATTGCAGATGCAGAAACAGAATAAGTTGGATTATTTCAAAATTGGATTTATTATAGTTTGTGCTTTCTTGCTTCAAACTTATCTGGTACCTGTTTTAGAAATTAATATTTGGCGACCCGATCTCATTTTAATAATAATCCTATTTATAGGTTATAAATATGGCGCTATTTCCGCAACCATAGCCGGATTTATTCTAGGCATATTTCAAGATTCATTAAGTGTAAGTCCTGTTGGTATTTCTTCATTTGCGAATTGCACTGTAGGTTTTTTAGCAGGTTCAATCAGAGAATATAAATTTAAGTCAAATACAGCGTATCTATTTACAATATTGTTATTACTATTGCATGGTTTTTTATTTTATTTGATTTATCATATCAAAACTGAAACAACTTACACATATTTAATATTTACCAGAATTTTCCCAAATACTATATATACATTTATTATCTGGTTAATTTCATCATATTTTTTCAAATCCATGATGGAAGAATCGACTTAAATGAATGAAATAATTAAACAAGATTTAAAAAACAGAAAGATATTGATTATAGGTTTTATAATAATATTTTTCTTTTTACTATTTTATGGGTTTTTTAAAATTCAAGTTTATAGTGCAGATAAATATGTACAAATTTCATTCGAAAATAGTATAAGGCAAATAACTTTACATCCAACCCGGGGCGTTATCAGGGATAGTTACGGAAGAATAATGGTGGATAACAGGCCTTCTTTTTTGGTATCCATAATTCCAAGACAATTTCTGAAATCCCGAATAGCTGAATTTGCAGATATTATTGGTGAAGAAGAAGAATATATTCTGCAAAAAATTAAAGGCAAAAACACCTTCCGGCCTATAATAATTAAACGTGATATAGAATATCAGACCTTAGCTACTCTTGAAGAAATGAAACTGGATTTGCCGGGAATGCTAATCGAACCAGAGAGTAAAAGATATTATCCTGAATATGTAAATTCTCCTCATATTTTTGGATATGTTGGGGAAGTAAATAAAAAAGAAGCAAATCAAAATGAATTAGTTGATGCCGGTGATTTAATAGGTAAAGCAGGTTTAGAATATTTCTATGATGTTAATTTGAGAGGGGCTAAAGGCGTCCATTATATTGGTGTGGATGCAGAGGGTAGAGAACTTGGTACCGTGAGTAATGATCGAAATATTATGCCAAATTCCGGTATGGATTTAAATTTGACAATGGACTATAGCTTGCAACAATTTGCAGAGTCATTGATGGTTGATAAAAGAGGTGCAGTGGTTGCTTTGGATACACGAAATGGTGGAGTTATAGTATTCGTATCTAAACCTGATTATGATCCACGATTATTATCAGGCAAAATTTCACCAAAGATTTGGTCTGATTTACTTAACGATCCCAGTCAACCACTTTTCAGTAGAGTTATTCAAGGAGCGTATCCTCCTGGGTCAACGTACAAAGTTGTAGCGGCACTTGCAGCACTGGAAGAAGGGATAATTACTCCGAAATGGACCGCTTTTTGTCCCGGGTATTTCAAATTAGGAAGGAAAACCATTCGTTGTTGGAATACAGGCGGACACGGAAAACTGGATTTACAGGGTGCAATAAAAAACTCATGTAATGTTTATTTTATTCAATTAGGTTTAAAAATAGGTCCGGATGTATGGAAAAAATATTCAAAACTATTATACTTTGGTAAACCTACAGGAATTGATTTACCCAATGAAAATAGTGGTC